>CAYRDV010000159.1:3130-12678 GCA_964422885.1 uncultured Candidatus Sericytochromatia bacterium | reverse complement strand
ACCAAGAACTTCCCCTGGTTTTACTTCAAAACTTACATCCTGAACAGATTTAACAATACCTTCTTCGGTATAAAAATATGTTGCGAGATTTTTTACTTGTAAAAGAGCTTCAGCCACTTAGGTTCAATTAACCTCCTGAAATATTTATATAACTAATAGATTATTATATAACCTAACAGAAATTTGATATAAGCTAATTTTGAATAATTCTAGCATGAACAAATTCTTAATTAGATTTTATTTAATTATTTTTATTACTTTGTTTTGAGTATGATAACAGATATTTTTCAAGGCGTGAACTATAGCAGTAAAGAAAATTTTTTTTATAAAAAATTTATTTGATATTATTAATTACAAAACTTGTTTAGAAGGGTTTAAAGGACTATCTTTCAGCGGTTGCTCTATTAGTTCTGATTTTAATGATGAATATTTTATAACACAGTTTCTGCCATTATCTTTACATGAATATAAGGCTTCATCAGCATTCTCAATGAAATCACTGACAGAGCCAGCACTATAAAATCCAATACCAAGACTTGATGTTACCTGTCGGACAGGTTTTCCATTTATGTCCATAATATTTAATCTTTCTATTTGTTTGCGTACTCTTTCAGCAAATATTAATGCTCCTGCCTCATCAGTCATTGGCAAAATGACTGCAAATTCTTCTCCGCCATATCTGGCAGGTATATCCGTGTTTCTTACATTATCCTGTAAAACTTTGGCAATTGATTTTAAAACTATATCACCAGTCTGGTGTCCATAAGTATCATTAAAACTTTTAAAATGATCCACATCCATCATAATTAATGAAAGCGGTGTTTTATAGCGCTGATTTTTATTTATTTCTTTGCCAAGATGTTCTTTAAAATACCTCTGATTCCATAATCCGGTCAAACCATCAGTATTTACTCTCTGATGCCAGTCAGTAACATCTTCTAACAAACAGATAATATTAGAATGTGGGCTCTCATTTTCTAAATCAAGCATAGTAATTTTGTACATTGAAGCCCCTCTTTCTCCATAAAAAACAGCAGGCAAATTCTTATTAGCAGTATAAACACTAATTAACTCTGATTTTAATTCTGGTAATGAATCAACAAGGTCTACAAGTCTTTTTCCTATAATTTCACCTTTTGCAAAAAATTCTTCAGCTATGGGGTTTGCCAGTACAATATGACTATTATTATCTGTAACTATAATTGCTATTCTGATATTATTTAGTAAGGTTTCCAGAAATGTTCTTTCAGTTGTCAGAGTATTACCGATTTCTGCCAGAATGGATACTTTTTTTGTATTTGAATCACCTGAGCTTGTTTCTTTGGTATTGATATCCAGATTAAGCTGATCTGTTCCCTTATTGTAAACTTTATAACGAAGACTCCTTTTCTCAAAATTCAAAATAAGTCTATCCAGCTCCGATTTTAACGCTTTTGCTATTTTAAACTGAGAAAATAGAATTAGGAAAATAAAAGTAACCACATTTGCTAATGTAATATTAACAATACTAATCCAGATATTATTGGAAAAAAGAACTAAATGGCAGGCCGTTAAAATAAGCACTGAAGAAATAATTAATAAAATCTGATTAATTGTTTCAAAATATTTCCAGATAAGGTAGGTAAATACTGATACCAGAATAATAAGCAATATATTTACTGTTGGGGAGGCTGGCACAATATATTCGTTATTTAAAATATTAGAAACCAGTTGTGCATGATAGATAACTCCGTAAATAGGTCCTATAGGAGTGGTTGTTCTATCCTGAAAGCCCTCTGCCATTGCCCCTATTAAAACAATTGAATCCTTAAATGTTTCAGGAGGTACCTGACCTGAAATAACATCATAAAATGAATAACTCTGAAATATTTCATCCTTACCCTGGAAATTACAAAATATAGTACTAGGTAAATTAAAAAATGACTTATTCATAAAAGTTCTGGCAATTTCCAGTGCAAAAAGATTAATTCTTTCTTTTGTATCTTTTAAATCCTCATGTACAGGTGTTCTTCTGGTTATGCCATCATCATCTGAAAAAAAATGTATTAGCCCTGCCCCTCTTGAGTGCCTGGCAAATTCTTCCAGAGGAAAAATAAAATTGAGATTGTTTTCATTTTCTGAATCAGGTTCAAGCTGAACCGGCAAAATTACGGGCTTACTTTTACTTAATGTTTTTGAAAGAAGAACATCATCTTCAGGATAGGCAGAATGTTCACGTAGAATGATATCAAAACCAATTACTTTTGGATTGTTTCCAAGTATTTTAAGTAAATTTGCGTATAAATCTCGCCTCCATGGAAAAGAGCCAACCATATCAAGGCTTTTTTGATCAATACCAATAATTTTAATCGCAGGGTTTGGTAATGTTCTTTTTTTTATCAGAAAAGCTGAATCATAACCAAGACTTAATTCTAATTGTTGGGTAAAACTAAAAACATAAAGTAGGCTAATAATAAATCCTACAAACAAACTTATTATCAGCCCACTATTATTTTTTAACATTTAGGAAAAAAGAAAATAATTTTATACGAATCTCTTGTGTAGAGACAGATTGCCACCTTTTGAGAATAGCTGAAGTAACAATTTGTCTCTACTTTAAGTTATTATTTTTTTACTAGTTGGTAAATTTTAATACCTTCAAATTTGATACTTTTTGCCTGCCATCAATTGTTGAAGCTTTAATTATAATATCATTCCCACCTTCATTAAGAGATAAAGCTCCATTAAATGAGCCATCATTATTGGCTCCTAAAGCAACTTTATTAATTCTTATTTCAGCATCAGGATCTGTAACCCCGGAAACATTGAGTTTTCCATTGTCAGCTTTTAAAGCAGAAATTGAGAAATCAAGTCTATTCTCAACGAAGTCAGGGGTTAATGGTTTTCCACCAAGACCAACTTTAGTAAATTCTTTTGGCTGAACTATAACTTCCTGGCCCTGAGCTTTAACTGCAACTTTTCCATCTCCTACAATTACTTTTGTTTCATTTGTATTCTCGCTGTATGAAGTAAGAAAAGATGTTCCCCTTACTGCAGCTGTAGCTCCCTTAGTATGAATCTGAAGTTTTGATGATTTACGATTAAATTTCCTGACCTGAGTAATTACTTTGCCTTTAGAAACAGATAACTCTGCTATTTGACCACCTTCAAAGCTCCGATCAACTTTAATCTGATTTACTTTAATTTCAGATTCAGGCATTAGCCTGATTATTCCAGCATTTTCAGGTAACTCCATTAAAATAATGCTATTTTTACCTGTTTTAATAACATCATCATTCGTTAAATCAGCACCAATAGCTAAGGGAATCCATTCTCCTGTTTCTTTTGATTTTCTTTCTGCCTGGCCTGTTGCAAGCCGAACAATAATAGCATCTCTCTGAATATTACCAACGGCTATTTTTGTTACTTCTGGAGCTGCATTAGCAACAGTTGGTAAACCGATCAATGATACACACATTCCAAGTAATACATAAGATTTAATGTTTTTTGATATCACTATGTTCTTCTCCCTGTACCAACTTATAATCTTAATTTTTTTATTCCCAAATCTAAAACTTGTTAATCACATTTAACACTTATTTAACAGAATTTTTATATAGAATATTGCAACTATGGTATTTATATATTATTATGCTACATAATTTAATCTTACTACAAAAAAATTAGCTTTTAAACAATTTATTCAATTATTATTTTTATTTTTATAGGAAATTTTTATGAGTTTTGATGTAATTATTATTGGTGGTGGGCCAACAGGAGTTACTGCTGCTATTCAGATTGCAAAAGCGGGTAATAAAGTTTTAATTGTAGAAAAAGAAGAAGAGAAAGCAATAGGATATAGAGTAGGAGGAGGAGTTGTAAAGCTCCACACTTTTTCAGGAGTTGGTTTTCCAAGGCCAACGGGTGATGAACTTATTGCATATCTTGATACCTTTAATATTTACTCACCAACGGCTAAAACAAAAAAAGTTGTAAACCATGGCGCGATGATAGTTGACAGGTTATTAATGAATCAAAGACTTCTTGGTTATGCCAGAGAAGCTGGCATTTCTATTAAAACTGAAACAGAGCTAAAGTCGCTAAATATTGTTGACGGTAAAGTTACTGGTATTACTACAACAACAGATGAAAGCATTGAAGCAAAAATCGTTATTGATGCAAGTGGGCTCAATGGTGTTGGACGTAAACATCTTCCCGACTCATTTAAAATCGAAAAAGAGATAGACTCTAAATATATTGCCAAAGCGTATGTAGAGCTTTTACCAACGCCTAAAGAATCAACTGAAATAAGCTCATACCTGGCAGTATGTAATGGATACGTATGGCATACACCTACTGAAATAGGCTTTGGATCTTTTGATCATTCGCTTAACCTGAAGGAAAAATTACATGAGTTTATCGCAGAGCATATCCATGTAAAGACAGATAGTGCTTATTCCAGCTATGGTAATATTGCAGTTAGACAAAATATTTCAAACATGGTTGGAAATGGCTTTCTGGCTGTTGGTGATGCTGCTTGCATGGTAAGTCCTATAGAAGGTGCAGGACTAACAACTTCAATGATTGGAGCTAAATTAGCAGGTGAAGTAATAAATGAATGCCTTGCCAAAAATGATCTTAGCCAGAATGCTCTCTGGAGCTTTAATGTAAAGTATAATACAACTCACGGTGCACAGATGGCATACATGGATATGCTAAGAAGAGGCCTGATCGGGCTTCCTCCTGATGATATTGATTTTGCCTTTAAACAGGATGTTGTAACCGATAAAGATGTTCTTGATTCAATTACCGGGGATATTGCCAATGTTAGTGCTTTTGATAAAGCGTCCAGAGTCTTTAGGGGAATAAGAAAACCTCATATTCTTTTAAGACTGGAAGCGTGTATGAATAAATCCAAAGAAATTAAAAATCATTATCTACATTTCCCAACTAGTGCCAATGGGTTTGATGAATGGTTAAATAGAACTAATCAGCTAAATAACAGTTTCTCATAAAAAATCAGGGTTATTTAAATAACCCTGATTTTTCTTTAGATAATTAAAGTTTTGGTAATGTAATACCAACCTGACTCTGATATTTCCCTTTTTTATCTGCATAACTTATTTGACAAGGATCTGTTGCTTCAAAGAAAAGAACCTGGGCAATTCCTTCATTGGAATATATTTTTGCTGGAAGAGGAGTAGTATTGCTTATTTCTATAGTGACAATACCTTCCCACTCAGGCTCAAAAGGTGTTACATTAACGATTATACCGCAATTATGAACAAAGATACCTGCTTCTAAGGCAAAGTTTCCGGCTTCAGGTACTGTTAAGCAATATACATCATGTACTCCAGGAATTTCTTTTACTGAAACAACTTTATGGTTTCTAAGTTCTTTACATCCCCTGAATGCATCAATAATTTCAGGAAACCTCCTAAATACAGACCTATCACAATTAAGCATTCTGGCAGCTCCTCTTATTGAACCTGTCTTGTGTAAAGCATCAAGAACTATGTCAGATGTTATATCTTTTCTGATATTTATATTCCTGGCTATTTCTTTTTGTAAATTGAAACGTTCCTCGCTTGCATCTCTCCAGTAAGCTTTATTTCTAATACTTTGTTCTTCTCTTGCTTCAGGATAATTCTGATAATACGCTATTTTCCGTTCAGCCTTCTTTTGTCTGTATTCATCTGAAGGATTACGCCTTGCTTCTATCACCTTTTCCCTTATTTTTTTATATTCTTCAGAATGCCAGAAATTTAAGGCTCTTACTTTCTGTTGTGCATTAAAATTATTCTGCCATTCAGGACTTAATCTTAAACGTGAGAATGCCTCCTTAATAGAGGTGCTATGTTCTTCTTTATCAAAATCAAAATTATAATTTAAATCATTGTGCATTCTGATATGCTCACTAGCAGGTAGGCGAGTAATATTTGTCGGGTTATTGTTCCTGCGGTTAAAATCAAGATGATGCCTATGTGTATCTGACTCATTTTTATAAATATCAAAACGTAAATTCCATTCATCAGCCATTCTATGTGTTGGTTCCATATGACCTGTTAATGGTTGATAGACTGCTTCATAACCTCTATATAAATCTCTGTAAAGAGGCATCAAAGATGTACCAGGGCGTAAAGTATGTGCTTCAGCCATCACTCCGTCTCTTAGTAAAAACTGATGATCATGAGTGCATTGAATTTTTTCACCATTATCAAGAGTAACTTCCAATAATGAATCTTTACCGATATAACGTGGTTTTTCAAGCATTGATGTCTGGATTTTTCCATAATTGTTTATGCTATAGCCCCAAAAAACTTCCCCATTATCAGACCTGATTGCCATATCTTCCAGTGAAGCGCTTGTTCCATCTACAAGAGCAACTTTTGTATAACCGCTAAAGCACCTTGCATAAGTACTTTTACCTAAACAAATGGTTAATATATTCCTGGGTATTTTAAAATATTCAACTGATTTTGCCAGTGCAAAACTATTTGGTGGAATAATACAGTGATCACCCTGATAATCAATAAATGATTTTGGTTCAAAGTGTTTTGGGTCAACAATTACATTATTAATATTGGTGAAAATTTTATACTCATCTCCAACTCTAAGGTCATAACCATAAGAAGAGACACCATAACTAATAACATCACCACGTACCTGGCCTTCTTCAAATGGGCTGATCATTCCTGCCTTTGCCATTTCTCTAATCCATAAATCATTTTTTATTGTCATATTTTTATTCCTTTTACAATTAGTTTAAACATATAATTAACCACAGATTACTCAAATAAAAACACAGATTAACACAGATAAGAACCTGATAAATTTTTTTTTTATTAATTTTAACATCTGTGAAATTCTGTTTAATCTGTAAGTATCTGGAGTAAATTTTTTTTATTTAAATTTCAGAAACTAGAATGTTTTCTGTTTAACTTTTGCTATTGGATATAATAATCTTCTTTTTAAACTAAAGTTATACCTTTTTCTTAAGAATAAAATTAAATCATCAATACCACTAAGCTTATTAATTATAAAATTATATTTCTGATTATCTAATTGTTCATACATAAATCTGTTTACCAGTGAGGCTTTTAGTGTATCTGAAAAGGCTGTGGTCGCTAATCTTGAATAATTAAGGTTATTGGTAATGCTTTTTGCTGCTAGATAGCCAGAGAGTATCGCATATCTAAGCCCAAACCCAAATAAAAAATCCTGCAAACCAGCAGCTTCGCCTACAAAATATTTACCATTTTTTTCATAGATATTTTCTGTGGTGAAACTCCCATAAGTTCCAAATCTCTTTGTATCAGACATATTCAGACTATAAAATTTTTGAACAGATTCTACTGTTCTTTCAAGATAAATATTAGGGTTATTTGTGTCCTTTTTAAAAGCGGTAGCAATAGTTCCCTGTCCATTTACGATTAACATATAGGCATAACCTTTGGGAGCCAGATCATTATCACATAACATTATATGTGTATCTTCAAAATCAGTCTGGAAATTACAGCCTAAAATTATTGCACTGGCTTTATCTGGTCCGGTGGCAAAAATATTTATATCTTCAGGTAATTCTTTGCAGTCAAAAAATATTTTTATATCTTTTTCAAGTGTCTGGTTATATAAGCCTTTATCAAGATTCCCTTCTGCAAATCCTCTTTGAATAAGATAATAAAATGCTCTTTTGGAAGTAAAACTTTTTAACTCTCTTTTTGGACCGCATACCTTAAATTCATAGGATGGGGATAGTGTAAAATTTATTTCCAAACCGCAATTTTTAATCAGTTCTAATGCATCTTCTTTTGTTGTCCAGTTTTCAATTCCCTGGAAATCTCCTTTGAATCTATTTGCTATTTCACCTTTTCTTTCGTAAATTTCAACGGGGTAACCAAACTTATTGAGATTTATAGCGGCAGTTAAACCAGAAATTCCGGCTCCAGCAATTTTTATAACCTCTTTCAAAGGATTTCTTCAAGCTCCCATAAATTATTTATTCTGTAATCAGCACTCTCAATTTCATTTTTACCATAACCATAAGTCATTGCAACAGAGATAAAATTGTTATTTTTAGCAGCTTCAAAATCATGCTTTCTGTCACCAACCATAAAGGCAAATGTTGGATTAAATTCTTCACGGATAAGCTGAAGCATATTTGATTTTGTTTCTTCTTTGTTAAGCGGGAATTTTATTACTGAAAAATATTTTTGTAGTTGAAATTTATCAAGCACTTTTTCCAGATAATCCTTTGTTGCATTGGTACAAAGGCCAATTTCATAATCATGTAACTTTAGCCAGTCAAATACCTGGATTACAGAATTAAACAAGAGCCCAAAATCCTGAACAGCCTCAATTTCATAAGTATCAATTTTATTTTTAATAACTTCATCAGAATCATTAAATCTTAACGAATTTAGCCATTCATGGAATATATGGTTTGGTTCTCCAATAAATGAAAGGATAAAATTATCTGGTGGAATATATAATTCATACTCTCCTAATAACCTTTTTACTGCTGGAATAAATGAGCTTTCAGCTTTATAAAGAGTTCCATCCAAATCAAATACAACAAGTTTTTTCATCTTAGAATAATATTACCAGGTACGGTTAAAATGTTTATCGATATCCATTTTAGGCAAACGGTAAATAGCCGGTCGTCCATGAGGACAGGTATAAGGTTGTTTAGTTTTTGCCCAGTTTCTGACGAGAATTTTTATTTCTTCCATGTCAAGGTGTTTGCCTGCTTTGATTGCTGCTTTACAGGCAATAGTTTTTTTTACACCAGTAAGCTTATCCAGTGACTTTTTTCTCCCTTCTTCATGAATTAATTCAGCGATTACCTGACGGAATACTGTTTCTGCTTCAGCTATATTCAGAACACTTGGTACAGCCCGGACAATAATTGTTTTGTTACCAAACTCCTGGATTTCATAGCCATACTGCTCAAAAATATCTTTATTAACCCGGTAATGATCCCATTCTGCTTCTGAAAGTTGAATCATTAAAGTGGTTAGCAATTCCTGATGGCTTTTTACATCCAGTTCAAGTTGTTCATATAAATATCTTTCGTGGGCAAGGTGCTGATCAATAAAGCATAGATCACTGCCAAGATAGCCTATTATATATGTTTCATAAATTCTGCCGATCGGTTTTATTGATTCAAGAGCTTCATTGCTTTCTTCCTGAACTTTATAATTTCTTAATTCGTCATAAAAAGAGAATTGTTGTACCTGATATGTTCCTTCTTTTGGTGGCACAGAATACCTGGAAGGATGATTATAACTTTTTTGATTATCAGTATTTCTGGCTGGGTACACAGGCTCTATTTTTGAAGGAAGAATCATTATTCCTTCATCTTTTTCTTTTTGAAAAATGTTTGAAGTTTCTTCTTCTGATTTTTTCTGGTTTTCACTTTCTCTTCGGGCAACCGGATAAAGAGCATTGATTATTCCCCGGTAAACCAGCTCATAAACATTTGAATAGCTTTGAAACCGGACTTCTTTTTTTGTTGGATGGACATTTACATCAAGCTCATTACTAGGAATTTCTACTTTTAGTACAGC
>CAYRDV010000159.1:0-3120 GCA_964422885.1 uncultured Candidatus Sericytochromatia bacterium | reverse complement strand
CGGATATCTGCGTGAAGGGAGTAAATCAGAATATATTTCATCCAGCATTTTATTAATAAAAGGAACTTTTACCCATCTGTTATTGATAAAAAATATTTGTTTTTGCTTATCAGCACGTGAATAAGTCTGTTTACTTACCAGCCCCGTTACTTTGCCGTAGGAATTTGAATACTCAACAATTTCAAGGTTATCTGCTATTTCTTTGCCAAATAATTGTCTGGACACATCTTCCATCGTACTGTTTGAACCGTTTGTTCTTAATACCTCACGGCTTTTATTTATTACTGAGAATGAAATATTACTGTTGGCTAAAGAAAATGCCTGCATAAGTTCAACTATATGATTTGCTTCTGTGTTATCACTTTTTAAAAATTTTAAGCGGGCAGGAGTATTAAAAAATAAATCTTCAACATTAATGGTTGTTCCGTAACTCCAGCCAACAGGTTCAATTTCTTTAATGATACTTCCCTGTATAGCTACCTTTGTTCCCTGGGAATCTTCTTTTCTACGGGTAATCATTTCTACTTTTGCTATGGAAGCAATACTTGCAAGTGCTTCGCCTCTGAATCCCATCGTGGACAGATTCCATAAATCACTTTCGGACCTGATTTTACTTGTGGCAAATCTAATAAAGGCAAGCTGTACCTGAGTAGGAGAGATACCTTTACCATTATCTGTAATTCTTAGATTACGCCCGCCATTTTGAATATCTACAATTATTTCTGTCGAACCAGCATCAATTGAATTTTCTACAAGCTCTTTTACAACGGATGATGGTCTTTCAACAACCTCACCTGCCGCTATCTGGTTTGCTACATCTTCAGGTAATATCTGGATGGAATCATTGTCTTTAGGGGTGATCGATGTAACTTCCACTAGATAATCCTTTTGCTGTACTATCAACTTGATTTTTCATTAGTAAGCCAATCCCACGGGAGGCTATCATCAAAGCAATTATTACTGCTACAGCAATAAGAGCATATTCAACCATAGACTGCCCTTTTGCCTTTTGTTGTAGCCTTGTTTTCATCAGGGATTAACAGGAGATCCTGAAGTAGATGGTAAAAAGATTATGGGAACCCCAATCTGTAAAGTTGTTGGCCAGTTTGCATCATCCGAACCTGTAAGAGTGATTGTCGCGTTAAGGTTATTTACATTGACTCTCTTACCATATTCTATTACTTTTGCACTAATTACAGGTAAATCATAAGTGCCACCGCTAACAACTACATTATCTTTTTCATCTCTAAAATGTGATGAATCTATTCTAAAACTTACAGGAACATTGTAAGATGAAATATCGGCTGTACCATAATTAATATTCATACTTTCAAAAGTAGCTCCAATACTTCCCGGCTCACCTTTAATTATCAGTTTTGGAAGTTTTATTTTAGCGTTTTTTGATGAATCATAGGAAATTTCTGCAACAAGATCTGATGTGCCTGAAACATGAAACTGACCAGGAAAATTGGTATATTGTCCACAACTACTAATAATAAATCCAAGTGTTCCAACAAATGTTAACAGAATTTTTTTTATTTTCATTTCCCCTCCAGAAATTATATTTTGAGTAAAAGATAAACCTCTTTTCAACCTTAGATTATAACACAGCAAAAGGATGCTACAAATCCTTACCCTTTATTCTTTTTTCGATTTTATGCCAGCGGGATATTTCTTTTTCAGGGTTAAATGATTTAAATAATTCAGGAATGAAGTCTTTAAAAGACTTATTTGATGCTAAATACTCAGGTATTTTTTCTGTAAAATGAATAAATAGAATATTTTTATAGTAGTAAGCTATATTTTCTTTGATAAATTGTTCTGATTTTGCATAATTAAGCTGTTCAATACTTTGAGCAATTAATTCTTCAGGTGGAATTACAATATTTAGATTTAAAGCTTTTACAACCTTTTTTAATGAGTCTTCTATCAAAAAACTATTATTACTTATTGATTCATTTAAAATGCTATGGGCAAATTCATGACGAATTACCTGAATTATATAATTATTATTAGTTTCAGGGGTAACGGATACTTTTATAATGTATTTTTTTTCCCAGGGAGAAAAACTGGTCTGGCCTGATGTTCCCAGTGAGTCAATTAAATTGAATCTGATTGATATAGGGTATTCTGGCGTATTTCTTAAAAAACAGGCGGTATCATTTAATATTTCTGTAGCCTGCAATGAATATTTTTCAATTGCCTGCTGATGCTTTTGCCTGAATTTTGTTTCCCATAATCTTTTTATTCCGGCTATTTCATAAAATTCTTTTAAAATTTCCCGGGAAGGTATATCTCTTAATCTATATGCATCATCTGTCAAAGCATCCTCATAATGAATTCTGAAATCACCAGGATATTCATAAAACAGGCTGTCAGAATTTAATAAAGCATTTTTTATATAAGAGTTAATTATGCCGGTTGTTAGAAAATTTTTGGAATTGGATTTATCTCTGGTATGAACAAATGTTTTGATAATATCCTTATTTATTTCTGTATCTGATAAATAATTATCATATGCAATTTTATGTTCTTTTAGAGTTTCTTCAGGAAGTGTTTTTAAGTGAGCTTCAAGCTGTATTTGTTCTAATGATTTTGCCACTTTTAATTGATTTGAATTATCATTAACCCAATTCATCCAGGCAAGAATTGTAAAAAGGCGTTCATCTGTTACAAATTCAATATTTAAATCCTGATTACAAATAAATTTATCCGTGTGCTCAATTTTACCAGCATATGTAGGGTTATTTACAATTAATGAAAGTATTAGTACCAGGAAAACTTTCTTTACAATCTTTTTCAAATCATTTTTTCCTTTTAAAATTTAGATTCGCTATTATATTCTATATATTTATTTTAGTTTCAAAAAATTAGTATTTTATAAAAGTAAATATAGTTTATCAGTAATTAACTAAAAATGGATAAAAAAGAGCTTTCAGATAATATTAAAAAATTTTCCTATGAATTAGGCTTTTCTCTGGTCGGAATTACCTCTTCTGAAAAAATAAAAGATATTTATTTTTATAAAGATTGGGTTGAAAATGGTTTTGCAGGTGAAATGGAATATCTTAAAAGAAATATCGATAAAAGAGAAGCACCAGATTCTCTTTTACCTGGAAC
>CAYRDV010000158.1:0-12746 GCA_964422885.1 uncultured Candidatus Sericytochromatia bacterium | reverse complement strand
ACACATCACAACTTTCTGCCAGTTTAAAAGCTTTAGTTATTTCATATTTTGGCAACATCTCACCAAACCATACTACATCCGGGCGTAACATACTCTCACATTTATTGCAGTAAGGTATTTTTTCCCCAAAGTGGTCTTTAACCTTGCCAGTAATATAATCACACTTTAAACATTTATCCCGCATAATATTTCCATGAAGTTCAATTATATTTTTACTTCCAGCTTTTAAATGAAGACCATCTACATTTTGGGTAATAATATAAAACTCTTTTTCCTGCTCAGTAAAAATTTTTTCCATTTCTGCCAGAGCAAAATGTCCAGCATTAGGTTCAATATTACTAATCAGTTTTTGCCTCCATTTGTACCATTCCCAGACTAACTCAGGATTTTTTAAAAAAGCATCCATATTTGCCAGATCCTGAGGGTTAAATTTATTCCATAACCCATCCTTATCACGAAAAGTAGGTACACCACTTTCGGCAGAGACCCCAGCACCAGTTAAAACACAAACCCGATTGGCCTCTGAAATTTCTTTTATTAATCTTTCCGAAAATAGTTTTTCCATTTTTTTAATCTTTAAACCGAACCTTAAAAAATAATAAAATTGAGGAGAGTAACAAAGTTGTAAAATTTGCGGTAATGATCGGTATATTATAAATTAAAATCCCATAAATTAACCATAACAAAACACCTGTGCAAAAAATTAAAAACATCCCCAGTGAAAGATCTTTAGCTGATTTTGATTTCCATGTTTTTAATACCTGCGGGACAAAAGCAATTGTTGTTAATGTTCCGGCTAATAATCCTAAAATATTGATAAATGACATAAGATATTATTATATTCTATACCTTTAAATTTTATGAAAAAAAATAAATTTTTTATGATTTAAAATGTCAAGAAGAGTTAAGTAAGATTGAGTTTAGATGAGTTTTGTAATATAATTCTGTTTTTCAAAATAAATGAATTAAACATGGTAAAGGATATTATATGGAAATAAAAAAAATTAGTTTAATGGCATCACATGACTGGAGCATGAGAATAGCGTTCCGTTCTTTTCATGAATTTGTTGCTCCAATAATTAAATATAAAGGGAAAGAATTTAAGCTTGAACTTAATAGAATAATTGCCAAACCAATTGTCTGTGGAGAAAATCTGAATTCTGAGTCTGATTTGATTGTTGATCGAACTATCCATTGGAATGATTATTATAAATGCTGGGCTCAGCAGGCAATGAATTCCCAGATGCATATTATAAATAACAGCCTTTCCAATGATAATCATGATAAACATAGTACTTATGATTTAATGGCAAGAGCAATTCACCCCAAGGACTATTTTCCCAAAACGGTGCTTTTACCACAGTTTTATCCTTATAATGAGTCACAATACAAACAGCAAATGTGGCAATATAAACAAGAGTTAATTGCCAAATACACTAAATTTGGCTATGACCCTGAATACAGCAATACTGACTGGAATAAGGTAAATAGTGATCTTATCCAGGCAGATAAATTTAGAGCTAAAAGTCAGATGATTAGAGAGCATTTTTATTATCACGGCAATTATTTGAAAGAAACTGTAGAACAGATTTTTGAAAATCAATTTCCTCTCTTCCTGAAAAAATCATTTGGTGGTGGTGGTAGTGATGTTTATAAAATTCATTCTTTAGATGAACTTTATCAAAATTATGATAATGAAACAGGTGGGAGAGCATTTCACCTCCAGGAAGCAATTGAAAATTATGATACTTTTGTACGCTGTATGGCAATAGGACCTCAAATACTACCAATGAGATTTGTACCAGAGGCTCCACTTCATGAACACTACAGTCCAGAAAAATTAAAGCTGGATAAAGAAATATATTTCAGACTTTCAAGCTATGTAAAATTTATTAATTCATATATGAGATGGAATTATAATTCTTTTGAAGCTCTGGTAAAAGATAATAAAATTTCGCCCATTGACTTTGCTAATGCCTGCCCTGATAGTAATTTTACTTCGTTGCATGTGCATTTCCCCTGGTTAATCTGTTCAATGTTAAAATGGTTTTCTTATTGTGCTGTTACAGGCAAAGACATGAGAAGAGATCTTGAACAGGATAAATACCTTAATTTCTTAAATGATCCAAATCTTTCTCAGGAAGATAAATTCAACCGTTATAACAAGATGAGCGAAGATTATTTTGAAACCGAAGACTTTAACCAGTTTTGCGAAGATAATTTTAAGGGTCTTGAAGATAAAATGATTGAATTTTATGATAAATATTTTGAAGAGATCATTGAAAGTGCGATTGAATTTAGTGATTTCCCCAAAGAAGAGCACAGACGCTTTTATAACGAATATAAACACATGATGGATAATACTTTTAGAGCTAATGCTAAAGATTATCTGACAACTGTAATTTTTAAATAATTCAATAAGTGTAAGGACAGAACAGTGTTCTGTCCTTACATGTTGGTTTAGAGTATAAGAGAAACTTCTTTTGACTGCCTCAGACCGATTGCAGTAGCTTTATTCAGCTCAGGATTATTAAACTTTATTGTATAAACTGTAAAGCTATGTTGAACAGCTTTTTCAAGACCTCCAGTTAAAATTGGTAATTCCTGTTTAATAATATCAGGAGGGTTAACTGGTGAAGAGGCAACGTTTATATTTACATTGGTCTCTTTGCTAAAAATCCCAAAAATCTGTTTACTCGAAGAAACATTGGTAATAGAAGTATAATACAAATCAGTATTGGCAACTGAGCTCCAGCTAAGGGTTGTATCTCTGGTAATCTTATTTAATTCTGGAGGTAATTTTAAATCTTTAATTTCAGTTGCCTGTAAGTCAGTTGAAGTAATAGGTTTTATGTCTTCAGTTTCACCTTTTATTGCCTGTATTACCTTATTATTACTATCTATTGCCCTGATAATGTATTTATATGAACTGTTTTCCTGAAGATTTTCATCTTTATAAATTAGTATATCTTTACTTATTTTTGAAGGACCAATATTTACTTCACCGCCGCCATTTTGTTTTCTTGCAAGTTCATAATGATCTGCTCCACTGACAGGAGACCATTTTAAGGCAGCTGAAACAGCAGTCCGATCAGTCAATATTTTAGTAACCATAAGACTCTGTAAATTAAGATCATTTCCACCAAATAAAGGTGCATTATTAGGTCCGCTACACCCTATTAGTGAAACCGCTAAAACGCCTGCTGTCATAACAATTGATAAAGCTTTATTCTTTATTATATACATAACTATATTTTCCTTTCTTAGTTATTATTCATTAAAAAACATACCATACTATAATTTTTCGTGTGTGATGATTACAACGATTATTATTAAGTTAAATTAAGTAATCATTTTACCTTATAATAAATTAAGATTTTTTTATTTTATTGTATTTTAAAATACACTTTATTATTTTCAATACTGACTATAATATAAAATAGTTGATTTTATATTTTCAATTTAATTGTAATTAATGAAAAATTTGTTATTTATACTTTTACTGTTTGGTATAACAGTTTTCCAGACTGGAAATGTATTTGCAGGTGAAAAATATTTAACTGTAACATTTAATTCTAATCTTTCAGAAAAGTATATTAGAGTAATAAATCTTTTAGTAAAAAGTGAAATAGTTGAAAAACAGGGTGACAATAATTATAAGCTTAAAATTCCTGATGATAAAAACTCTGAAGAAATGTCACGTTACTCCGAATTTTTTTCTCTTATACCTGAGATTACAAAGGTTGAACCTCCAGCAAACCAAAAGTTATTTAACAAAAGTTTTTTATCTAATGAAAAGTTAAAGGCAGGCCAGGAAATTCCAGGCATAGTTTTAATAAGGTTTAAAAAAGAAGTAGAAATTGCTGAAATAAAAAAACTTGATCAGAGATTAAAAACTAATTCTGAAGTACTAGTAAAATCATTAAACTTATTTAAGGTAAAATTACCTGATTCTCTTAGTGTTTCTGAGGCAATAAAAATATTTAATAAAAATAAACTGGTAGAATATGCAGAAGCAGATAAGGTGATGAAAATTCAAAATAAGGTTAACTCACCCAAAAATCCAGTTCTTATTCTTTATTTTAAACATGAAACAGAGGAATTGGCCGTAAACCTGTTTAATATTGTTTTTAATACCACCTTGGAAATACAAAATATATCTACTAAAGATATAACTGTTATTGAACGAAAAAACAACTCAAAAGGTTATATTTTTAACTTACCTAATAATATAAATGCAGAAATTGCCAGTAAAACCTTAAAAATTTGTCCTTATTTAACAAATATAGACATTTATGGTTCTCCCAATGGAGGTGCTAAAATTACCCCGGAAATAAAGATTCAGGATATTAATAATAAAAGGAATAATTAATGATTAAAGGATTAAAAAAAGTTTTACCTTTCTTTTTAATTGCTAATACTATAAATTTATCAGCCTGTAATAATATTAATAACTTACCTACAAGAGTAAATAACATTGCAATTGAACAAAATGCTAACAAAAATTTATTAGTAAGGTTTAATCCAGAGGTAACTCAAAATCAGATAAAAGCTTTTAAAGCAAATATAGATGTTTCCAGCTTTGAAATAATTTCTGATTCATTAAACATGGTAGAAATGAAAGTTAATAATGAAGCTGGATTTGAAAAATTAAAAAAAGCCTGTCAAAATAGTAATTTAATTAAATATGCAGAAGAAGATGGTAAATTAACACTTTTTCCCTATCAAGCATTTCCCGTTAATTCAGGATTTTCGGTTAAAAGCGGAGGGGCAATACCTAATGATCAATTTTATGGTTTTCAATGGAATGCGACAAGTATTGATGCTGATAAGGTATGGAGTATTACCACTGGAACACCGGGAATTACTGTAGCAGTAATAGATTCAGGCGTAGATCCGGATCATCCTGATTTGAAAGATAATTTATTACCCTTAATTGATATTTTAAATGAAGACGGAGAGGACGATCTTTATCGTACCGGAGGTACTGAAATTAACTATGGAGGCAGAGATGGAAATGGGCATGGTACACATGTTACTGGGGTCGTTGGTGCCATGATCAATAATGCTAAAGGTGTAGCTGGTATTGCTGGAAATGTAAAAATATTACCAATAAAAGCAGCAAACCATGAAGGTAGTACTTCTGCATCAATTATTACAAAATCAATTCTCAAAGCTATTGAAAAGGGAGTAAAAGTAATTAACCTAAGTATTGGTGGGCCAAAGTCAGAAGGAACACAAGCATTAAAAGATACTGTAGAACTGGCGATCAATAAAGGAATTGTCTTTATTTCCGCAACAGGAAATGAAAGTAACCGTTTTACAAATTTTGTTGAGGAAGTAACCGTGCCTGCTGCTTATCCAGGAGTTATTGCAGTAGCTGCATTTACCAAATTTAATAAAGTGGCAAATTATTCTAATGGCGGTCCTGAAGTTGAAATAGCAGCACCAGGAGGTGCAGGTAGAAGCGGAGAAGGCGAAAAAATTTATTCTACCTGGCCTACCTATAAAACATATGAAGGTTACAGGGCTGGAATAATTGGGCCTTATGCTTATTTATCAGGAACATCGATGGCTTGTCCCCATGTTTCTGCGGCTGCTGCTTTGCTACTTTCAAAAGAGCCTAAGCTTACGGCCCAGCAGGTAAGAGTAAGACTTTTATCAACAGCTATTGATATTGATGCAAAAGGGTTCGATACATCAACTGGTTATGGAAAATTAAATATATATAAAGCAATGATGGCAAATACTCATGATAAAAAATAACTCCCCTAAAGGGGCCCCTGTTTTTGGAAATACCAAAAATAACTCCCCTAGAATGAAATATATTGGCTTATTAATATTACCCTTTTTATTAATCGCTTGCCCTTCACCTATGGAGAATAAACCATCTCCCTCTGTTTCAGTTGAGCCTTCACCAACCTCAATACCAACAAAATTGGGAGTTTTAACAATTTTAGTCAAAGATGGTGTTAATCAACAACCTGTTGCAAATGCGCAGGTTAAGGTTATTTCTGGAAGTGGAATAAATAAAGTACAAAGCACTAATAATAGTGGAAGTACGACCTTTGAAAATCTTATTGAAGGACTAAACTATATCATAGAGGTATCTTCTGAAGGATACCTGATAAATACTTCCTCAACTTCAGATGCAAAAATTGAAATAAAAACTCAGAAACCTTCTACATTAAATATTAATCTTTATAAATCAGCTGCCAGCCTGTCAGGCAGAATTGTGGATCAGGATGGTAATCCTGTTGAATCAGCTGTTGTAAAGGTTGGAAGCAATTCTGCAATCACTGATACAAACGGGAATTTTAAAGTGAACGTATCTCAGATTACGTCTTTATCTGTATCAGTGATCAAAGAAGGATATAATACTCTTGATTGGGGTAGTATTGACTTTTCAAAACAAGCTGATGTTTCAATTGGTGAAGCAAAAATCACTTTCGCCAATAATGCAAAGGTAGTTTTTTTTGATACTGGAAAAAAGCCTTTGGGAAGTTCTGAAGTATTTACACCTGCGTTTGATAATCTTAAATCTATTTTACAAAATTCAGGCTTTCAGGTAATTTTTGATAATCTTACAGCCAGACAAAGTTTTGATGATATCGATATTATTGTAATTTCCAGTCCTTCGGTTGAGTATTCACAACAAGAGCTTGACAGAATTTCAGTTTATGTTAAATCAGGTAAAAAAATTATATTTACTGGTGAATGGGGTGGTTTTAGCAATTTTAATGTTAATCCTGTTAATAATTTTCTAAAAGAAGCTAATTTAAAAATTAATTCTGATGTAGTAAAAGAAATAAGCAATGACAATTATTTGGGAACGGACGAACAAATTCTTGTTTCAACTGTAATACCCCATCCGATTACAAAAAACATAAGTAAATTGAGCTTTTACAGTTCAGCGTCTGTTCAGGTCATTCAGGGGGGAATAAAACCTCTTGATTCAACAGTAACTAAACTTCTTGCCCTTACAACCTCAAACAGCTTTAGAATTCAGGCTTATACCAAAGGTCAGTTTGGGCTACTCGGTATTTCCTTACTTGGTGCTGGTAAAGTTGTTGTTTTGGGTGATACCTCTATTTTTAGTAATTCCGATAGTAATAATGATGGCAAACAAAATATTGATGAATATAGTAATAAACAACTTGCCATCAATATTTTTAACTGGTAATCAATAATACAATATGACAATGGACTAAAGCCCATTGTTAAGTCATGGCAAGGTTTTTAACAAGCTACTTCAGTGCCTCGTTACTGTAATTTTAAAAATTTAAATTCCTGGTTGCTCTGAACTCAATATCGCTTTGATTTATCAGACTTAAAAAAACTTCCCTAAGTGTTTTTGCCTGGGTTAATTCTTTTAGTTCTTCTATAGTACCTGTAGCAATCATATTACCCTTATAAACCAAACCTAACCTGTCACACAAAAAACCGGCCTCTGACATATTATGGGTAGAGAAAATGACCGCCTTTCCAGCATCTTTGGAACTTTTTATAAAATCAAGGATGATTTGACCAGAAATAATATCAAGCCCTGATGTTGGTTCATCAAAAATTAAAATTTTTGGTTCATGCAAAATTGTTCTGGCAATTGAAACCCTTTGTTTTTGACCAGTTGATAGTTTTTGACACCATCTATTCTGAAATTCTTCCATTTGAAAAAGAGTAACTAATCGTTTAATTCTCTCTTTTTTTAAATCTTCAGGCATAAAGTTTAATGTGCCAAAATATTCAAGCACTTCTACAGGAGTTAACCTACCATAAAGAGCAGTACTTCCAGTCAGAAAACCGATATTTTTTTTAATTTCCTGAGCTTGTTTTAATGAGTAACCACATACTTCAACTTCGCCTCCGGTAGGAGTTATTAACCCGGCAATCATCCTCAAAGTTGTTGTTTTTCCAGCGCCATTAGGGCCTAATAGCCCAAATATTTCTCCTGGGTTAACTTCAAAAGAAATTTTATTTACAGCTTTAAAAGAGCCAAAATCTTTTTCTAAATTTTTTACTTTAATCATTTTTCGGTTTTTGTTTGGAAAATACTTGCTATAACATAACAGTTTTTTTTAAACCTGAAAATACTGAGTTGGTATTTTTTTATACATTTTAGAAATTAAAAAAATAAGAGTGCTTTACTAAAACATAATTTTTAATATAAACTTATTTTTTTATACTATAAGTACAAAATTAAAATATATGAAAAAACTATATCGAAAACTCAGTTTCACTTTATTGGCATTTTTATTATTTACCTCTTCCTGTGCCAATAATAAAACAAAAAAATTAACTTTTTCCTCATGGGGCAGTATCGACGAAATAAATATTTTAAAACCGATACTTGATAATTTTACAAAAGAGACCGGAAATGAAGTTGAATTAATCCATATCCCTGATAATTATTTTCAGAAATTGCATATGATGTTTGCTTCCAATACAGCTCCTGATGTAATTTTCATGAATAACCTTACTATGCCTGTATATGCTGACAGTGGCGTATTGGAAGACCTTGGTCCGATGTTGCAAAATGGGACAAAAATAAAAAATGAAGATTTCTTTAAACAGGCATTAGAAGCGATGAGTTGGAAAGGGAAAATTTATGGTATTCCCAGAGATATTTCCAACCTTTTGATTTATTATAATAAAGATATGTTTGATCGCTATAAGGTTCCTTACCCTGATAAAAACTGGACTTTTAATGATTTTCTGGAGACAGCAAAAAAAATAACTCAGGACAATAATGGAGATGGAACTACTGATACCTATGGTTTTACTCTTGATAAACGACCATTATTCTGGCTACCATTTATCTGGAGTTCCGGGGGAGACCTATTTAATACTGATATGAACAAATTTGAATTATCATCGGTAGATTCACTTGAAGGATTACAGTTTTATACTGACCTTAGAAATAAATATCATGTTGCGCCCTCAGAAAAAGAAGTTGGCAATACGAAAGCAGGACAGCTTTTTGCCCAGGAAAAAATTGGTATGCAGTTAAGCGGAAGATGGAGTGTTCCCACGTATAGAACTACCTTAAAATTCAAATGGGATGTTATTCCTTTTCCAAATGGGAAAAAAGGCTCTATTGTCGATGTTGATGCCTCTGGATGGTGTATTACCAAAACATCCGAAAAAAAAGAGCTGGCCTGGGAATTAATTCAGTTTCTGGCAGATCAAGAATCAATAAAACGTTTTACTACTGATGGTTTAATAGTGCCAGCCAGAAAAGATATTGCCAATTCTACAAGTTTCCTTGGGGGAGGTTTACCTCAAAACTCCAAAGCCTTCCTGGAAATTATTAACACAGGAAGACCTACACATACTACTCCAAACTGGAATGAAATCAGTACTGAAATTGATCTTGGCTTGGAAAATGTCTGGAATGCAAAAGAGCCTCTGAAAGATGCAGCCGATAAAATAACCAAAAGAGTTGATGCCTTGTTAAAGTAATTAACCTAACTGGAATGAATGCTCTGTCATTCTGGAAATGTCAAGAATCTATGAAAATTTTTCTTATCCTGTTAATATTTTAAATTCTGAAAATCCTGATTCTGACAAAGTTTACTAAAAACCTATATAATCTTATTAGAAAAGAATTTTAAATTATTCTATGAAGCAATCAAATTTCTTTACATTTCATCTATAAATTTATTTTTCAAAAACAGTATTTTATTAATTTAATATATTAAGCTGTAGATTATGTTTGAAAAACTATCATCAAAAGCAATAAAAATAGTGATGTTTGCTCAGGAAGAAGCAAGGCGTCTGGAAAGTACCTTTGTTGAGACTGAACATATATTATTAGGTCTTTTAAAGGAAGGAAACAGTATTGCAGCCCGTTTACTCTATGAAAGAGGAATAAACTATGATACGGTCTCCAAAAAATTAGAAGAACAAAAATCAGAAAAGTTAACCAGTCTACGTTTTGAAATTCAGTTTTCCCCTTTTACAAAACAGGCCATTGAACTGGCAATGGACGAAACTGAAAAACTAAAAGATGAGCTTGTAGAACCTGAGCATTTGTTATTAGGAATAGTAAATCTTGGAGAAGGTCATGCTATAAGTATTTTAAAAGACTTTGGGATAAATCTCAGTAGAATGCGCTGGCATGTTTTAAGACTGAGAGAAAATAATGAAGAGCATCTTGAGATTTCTACCCCTACTCTTGTTAGCCTTACAACAGATTTAACCTATAAAATAGAACAAAAAGAAATTTATCCCACTATTGGCAGAAATTATCTGATCGAAGAAATAATTCATAATCTTAATCTTTTTAATAGAATATCGCCTTTATTAGTCGGAGAAAATGGTGTTGGTAAAACTAGTGTAATTATTGGTATGACTCAATATTTACTCGATGGGAAAATTTACAAGGAATTACAAAACTACAGGGTTTTAGAGTTTAATTTTAATAACCTGTTAGTTGAGACCTTTGGTTATGATGAGATAAATAAAACATTTAAAACCTTTCTAAATGAGGTTAGACAGGCCAAAGATATTATTCTGGTGATTGAAAATCTGGACAATATTTTTCAGGAAAGTATCATAAAAAGTGGCGTATATGCTCATTTCATTCAGGCATTAAAAGCAGGTAATTTTTATTGTATTGGAATTACCAACCCCCCAAATTTTAAAAACATCATAGAAAATAGTGAGTTAGAGAAGTTTTTTCAGCCAATTGAAGTTTTAGCAAGCTCATTATTAGAAACAAAAATGTTTTTAGAGCATTGGAAACATAAAATAGGCGAATTTCATGGGGTAGATATTGATGATTCGACAATTGATACTGTTATTAATTATGCTCCTAAATATTACCCTGATAAACCTTTTCCTTTATGTGCAATGCAATTGCTGGATCTTTGTGCATCAAAAAAGAAATTTTCACGTTCGATTGCCCAGGCCAGAATAAAGGATATGGAAAGGCATTTACGAATACTAAGAAATCAAAGGGATATTTTTTTGGAAGAAAAGAATTTTCAGATGCTTGAAACTATAAAGAAAGAAGCACAGGTATATGAGGAAGAAATTAAAATTCTCACTGTAAATATATCATCAAGTATGCGTTCAATATTAACGTCAAGAGATGTACAATTACTAGTGGAGAAAAAAGTGAAGGAGGATTAAGGATAATGATTGTAGCAATAGATGGACCGGCAGGAGCAGGAAAAAGTTCTGTTGCCAAAGAAGTTGCAAAAAGGCTTGGTTTGACTTATATAGATACTGGCGCAATGTATCGGGCTCTTACTTGGAAAGCAATAAATAATCAGATTGATATTAATAATGAGGATAAATTAGAATCACTGTTAAAAAGTTCTAAAATTGAATTACAATCATCGCCCGATGGTCTAAAAATACTTATTGATGATCTGGATGTCACCAGAGAAATAAGAGAACCGGAAATTAATAATTCAGTTTCACTTGTCTCCAGTCATAAAGAGATAAGAGATTTAATGGTAATTAAGCAAAGAAATATTGCCAATTTAAAAAAAGGCGTAGTAATGGATGGCAGAGATATTGGTACAGTTGTTTTTCCTAATGCTGACATAAAACTTTTTTTAACCGCAAGTGTCGAAGAAAGAGCAAAAAGACGCTTTAAAGAACAAATTGAAAAAGGTATTGCCACAGATATGGACCAACTTATAAAAGATATTTCATTAAGGGATGACACAGACAGAAACAGACCAGTTGCGCCACTTAAGCCTGCTGATGATGCGATTATCATTGATACCACGAAACTTAGTTATGAAGAAGTAATTAAAAAGTTACTATCTTTAGTTTTGAACAGGACTCAACCGATTAAAGGGTAAGCGTATTTAGAACAGGATTAAAGGGATTAATGGATAAGCAGTATTTAAAATTTAAGATTCAATTAAATAAATTAGTTTTGGCGTTTTAGTTTTATAAAACGGATATAAATCCTGAAAATCCTGTTCAAAAAGGAGAAATAAAAACAGCAATAGCCGAGTAATTGTCAAAATCATTTTTAACTTTTTTTAAAAGCCTTAATTCCATTTCCTCTAGCCACATTTCAGGGGTTTCTGATTTAGCCAAATCAAACTCCATCTCTATTTCAGTAACATATTCCCAAAAGCCATCAGTACAAAATAAAAACTTATCATTAATAATAATTTTGCTTGAATAGAAACTTGGTTTTATACCTTCTTTATTTCCCATACTTCTTAAAAGGCGATTTCTATCAGGGTGTTTTCGGATCTCTTCAAAGGATAGTTCACCAGCAGTTACCATAGTTTGAGGTACACTATGATCCAATGTTTGATAAAAAAGTTTATTTTCTCTAAAATGGTAAAATCTGGAGTCTCCTATATGCCCACAGACCAAATTTTCATTATCACAAATTGCTTCAATTACCGTAGTTTTCATATCAGAAAAAGAATCATTTTCTGCCTGAAGCATAACTATTTCTTCATTTGCTTTTATTAATTGATATTCTAGATTTTCATTAGTTATTTCCGGGCTATTTTTAAATAATTCAATAATTTTATTTACAACAATTTTAGAGGCTCTTTCTCCGCCACGATGGCTTCCGAGACCATCAGTAATTACCCAGCAATGCTTGTTTTTATCATCTATTGAAACATTACCACAAAAATCCTGATTTGATTCTCTCCCTCCAGCCTTAGAAATAAAAGCAGTTTTAAATATCATTCAACTCTCCTTAGACTCAGGGTCATTTAATTCTTAACATAGCTAAAGCTAAGGCATTAAAAGGATTAGCA
>CAYRDV010000157.1:0-12913 GCA_964422885.1 uncultured Candidatus Sericytochromatia bacterium | reverse complement strand
TAGAAAAACATCTGGCCAGATTCCTGATAAAAATATCTTACAACCTGTTAGTAACTACAAAAAGATAGTACCAACTGAAGAAGAGAAGAATGCTTTTAAAAATATTTTTGCCAAAATAGGGACAAGTTATTGGGACAGAGTTTCCGGGACAGAAGCTAAAAATGCCCTGAAAATTCTCTCAAATGACCGCTTATTAAGCTGTGCCACTGATTCACAAAAAGTTAAGTTAATCCGTATTGCCACTTATGCCCTTGATGAAGCCAAAGCTGATAAGGACACTCCACTTAAAGCATCATTACTTAAAGGAATAGATAATGTTGTTGAGGATTTTACCCGCCGTGGAAAAATGAATAAATTGGTTAATTATCTTTTTATTGATATTTCAAAAACCGGTACTTTTCTCTCAAATATGGATGACTGGGCATCCAGAAAAATTTCTAAAAACGATAAAATCCTTAATGCCACTACTGCTGAGCAAAAATCTTCCATGCTCTATGGTTTAAGGTTTGGCTATACAGACCAAAGAGACCAGGAATCAATTATAAAAATAATGAAAAATGCTGTTGATAAAGGTCAGTTCAAAAGTGTTATGGGCTATTGGAGTAATGGACTGGATAGTGTAAGTGCAAAAATGGATAAATTATATGGCGATTTATCCGGTAAAAGAAATATTGAGTTTCTGGAAATTGTTCAAAGTGGAATGACTAAGGAAAAAGTCAGTAAAAGTGTTATGAGCAAGCTTTATGGCGGACCAACAATTATTGCGGATCTTGAAAAATTAAATAAAGCCAAAAAAGCTGAAAGCGAAGGCAATTTTGGAGAGTCTGCAAAACTGTATAACCAGTTAGGAAGCTATGATAAAAGTCTTGAGTTATACGAAAAAGCAGGATTTAACCACTATGAAAAAGGTAATCTGCTTGGGGTGATGGAAAATTATCTTGCCAAAGCAGAAGTAAGTCTTGAAAATACATATACAAAAATAGAAGATAAAGTAGGAAGCTTTAGTGGTATAAAACTAACCAGAACCGCTGCCACCTATTTCAGTGATAAAATGGATGATGTCCTAAAAAAATTCCCTGAATTACAATCCAAAAATGTTTTAGCTATTAAGGACAAACGTGAAAAACAACTGGAAAAATTAAAAAGTATGAAAGTTCCCATACTTTCGCCAAAAGAAAAGACAATTGAGCATCAAAAATTTGAAAGTAAAATTGATCAGTTAACCGGGACTAAATCTGTTCCTGGTAACAAAATGAAAGTTATGCTTGATGGCCCGGAAGCTTATGCCAGATTAAAAGAAAGAATTGAAAACGCCAAAGAAAGTATTTATATTGAAGTTTTTATTTTCCATAATGACAAAATCGGCAATGAAATAGCAGATGCTCTGATTAAAAAAGCAAATGAAGGTTTGGATGTCCGGGTAATAGTTGATGGGCCTACAAATGCAGTTGAGAGGCCAGTCTTAACTAAAATGAGAAAAAGTAAGGTTAAATGTATAAATAATAAAGGTTCTTTTGCGCATCCAATTACAGACAGAGGTCTTTCAGCCTATCATCGTAAAATTTATATGATTGATAAAAAGACTGTAATGACCGGAGGTATTAATATTGGGGACGAATATCTGACAAAAAACCAGTGGCATGATCTGATGGTTGAAGTAAAAGGCCCGGTAATGAGTGATGCTCTAAACGATTTTTATCAACACTGGAATTACTCTGCCGGAGAACCACCCGAAAAGCTGGAAAAAGCCCCTCCACCATCAGCTTTTAAATTATCTGAAAATGATGGGGATCCATTACCATTTGATAAGGTAGATTCAGGTAAAGCCCGGTTAATAACCACAGATCCGGTTCAGGGTAAGAAAAATATTAAAATCTGGATGCTTGAAGCAATAAAAAATGCTAAAGACAGAATTTATATTCAGGATCCTTACTTTAACGATCCGGAAATTATTGCTGCCCTTAAAGAAGCAGTTAACCGTAAAGTAAAAGTGGAGGTAATTTTCCCTCAGGCAAATGATATGCCTATTATGAAACATCTTGATGATGTTGTTTTGGATGAATTATATGCTGAAGGTGCTGATACCTACTTATACAATACTAATGGCCGGGAAGGATTTAATCATTTAAAGGCAACTATAATTGATGATATGGCCTGTCTTGGTTCTTCAAATAAAGACGTTAGAGCAATGAACACCAATCAGGAAATAAATTATGTCTTTGATGATAAAACTTTTACTGATACAGTTGTCAAAAAAATGTGGATAAAAGATAAAGCAAATTCAATACCCGGTGAGCCAACTCCTGAAAATTTCATTAAACGGATTACAAAACAGGCTCTAAAATCAATGCCTTCCCTTTTCTAAATTTGTTATAACCCTTAAATAGACTTTAAAATATTTTTTGAAATTTTATTTCAGGCTAAAGGGAATTTAGATATGTTCAACAAAATTCTTTTTCCGGTAGAAAGTTCAGATTTATCACATAGAGTCTATCAAACATTAAAGGAAATTTCTGAAAAATACAATTCTGAAATATTAATCCTTCATGGGTACGAAAACCCTGACATTAACTATGGACACCCGACAGCTACATTTAGTTATAATAACCTGAGAAATGAAATTGAAAGTAATTTGGTAGAAGAAGGAAAATCTATTCTCAATAAAGTAAAAAAAGAGATAGAATCCTTTGGTATAAAAACAACAACCATTTTAAAAAAAGGTGATATAAAATCTTTAATTATAGAATGTATTACCAGTGAGTCATGTGATCTTGTAATTATGAGCAGTAGAGGAAACAAAAAAATAAAGAACCTATTATTGGGTAGTGTTAGTAATTATGTTTTGCATCATACAAAATGTCCGGTTTTTTTGATTCACTAAACCCTTGAAAGCATAAATTTTTTATATCGTAGATAAAAATCACTGATTATTTCTTCTTGGGAAATATTATTAATATTTTTTCCAGCAAGAAGTTTTTCCTGGACTCCATGTATAACCACATGATTTTGTCCTGCATGATGAATATATAAAAAAACATCAAAACTTTCTTCATTAGATAAAGTTGTAATTTTATAGGCGAATTCTTCATTTTGTTCATATTTGACAGTTAATAGAATTTCACTTTCATCCATAGTTAAAAAAGCTGTTCTTCCACTTCCAACATTTTCAAATTCTTCTTTTAATTTAAGCAATGCAGGATAAATTATCTTGTTAGTAAAAGATAGGATTTCATTTTTCCGTATTTTAAGTTTATTTTGTAATATTAAATCCTGTTGTTCTTTATTTTTTAATTTTTCATTATATTCTAATAAAATTTCTTTAATTGGCATAATTAATTTACTCATTAAGAATCATATATTAACTATTATTATATTTTCCAGAGTACATAAATTCCTTGATTAATATCAATTTTATTTATGACATTCAACAGGGAAAATTGATTAGCAATAAGTTTAAATAAAAAGATATGCAAGCAAATCTAGAAGATAAAACAATATCAGAATCTGAATTTAAACTACTTTCATTTTTAGAAAATTCTCAAATTTTTAATTCTTTAAAAGTAAAAACAATAATAGAGGACGCAAAAAAGCTCAATTGTTCCCCTCTTGACCTATTTGATCAAGAAAACCTAATTAATATTTTATCAGAACTGCTTGGTTTTTCAAAAGCAAATAATAATTTAAATTTAATAGATAGTGAGCTAATAAAACTAGTCCCTAGCGAATTTGCGCTAAATAATATTTGTATTCCCCTAAGTATTACCAAAAAATCTTTAGTTATCGCTATTTTTAACCCATTTCAGTCAAACACGATTATTGACCTGGAAAGGATAACCGGGTTCTCTGTAAAAACAGTATTAGCGACTAAAAAGGATATAATAAATGCAATAAAAGTAAATTACCCTATAAATAATGAAATAAATAAAAGTATTAATATTTTTGGTCTTGATAACTTAGTAAATCATGAAGTAGAGGATATTACAGAAACTGAAATTAAAATATCTGAAGGAAATAATAATCATGATTTACTGGAGCTTTCATATGATGATACACCGGTTGTAAAAATGGTTAACTTTGTAATTTCCCAGGCAATAAAGGAAAAATCAAGTGATATACATATCGAAGCAGGGCAAAATTATCTATTGGTTAGAAATCGTGTTGATGGTGTACTTCATGAGATGCTGCATCTGCAAAAATGGATACAAAACGCTTTTATTTCAAGAATAAAAGTAATTTCCAAACTTGATATTACAGAGAAGAGAATACCCCAGGATGGAAAGATAAAACTAAAATATGAAGGAAAAGATATTGATATTAGAGTTTCAACTTTGCCAACAAATTTTGGTGAATCTGTTGTTTTGAGAATCCTTAATTCAAGTGATGAAGAAACTTTGATTATTGATAAGCTGGGATTTTCCAGCGAAAATCTGGCTAGTTTAAAAACAGCAATTCACGAACCACATGGAATAATTTTAGTTACAGGACCAACCGGAAGCGGTAAATCATCTACTTTATATTCCTGCCTGAAAGAAGTAAATTCTCCTGAAAGGAATATTATAACGGTTGAAGATCCGGTTGAATTTACTATGGAAGGAGTTAATCAGGTTCAGGTAAACAATAAAGCTGGACTAAACTTTGCTTCTGCATTAAGAGCAATTTTGAGGCAGGATCCTAATATAATTATGATTGGTGAAATCAGAGATCCTGAAACGGCAGAAATAGCGTTTAATGCATCAATGACTGGTCATCTCGTTCTAAGTACACTGCATACCAATGATTCAGTAGCATCAATTGCCCGCTTGGTTGATATGGGTATTCCAGGATTTTTGATTTCTTCATCCCTTTTGATGATTATTGCCCAAAGACTGGTCAGAAAAGTTTGCCCTGATTGTTCTGAAGAATATTCTCCAGATAAAGATATACTCCAGAAATTTTCAATTACTGAAAAAAACATTAAATACCAAAGAGGAAAAGGCTGTATGGCTTGTAAAAATACAGGATACAGGGGAAGAATTGGTATTTATGAAGTATTAAACATTGATGAAGATATAAAGAAACTTATAAAAATGGATACAGCATCTGAACAAGAGATAATTAATTTTCTCAAGAAAAAAGAAATGAAATTTTTGTTGGATGATGCTCTGGATAAGATAAAAAAGGGGCTGACAACCTTTGAAGAAGTTATTCGGGTACTTGGAACAGCACACTTGAAATTTTGAACTGTGGCTAAATAATTAATTAACTGAATTTCCATTGAATGGCAAGGAAAAAGCGAAAGTTATTTCATTGATATTATTATTTTCAACCCAGATTTTGCCACCATGAGCACTAATTATCTTTTTGGAAATAGCCAAACTTAACCCCGAACTTCTTTTTGTTTCATCTTCATCAACAGCAGATTTTTTAAAAGGCTGAAATAATTTTCCGGTATCGCCTATAAAAATATGTTCACCTTTATTTTTTAGAGAAATTATAATATTACAATCTTCTTTTTTTATCGAAATTTCAATAGAATTATTAGCAACAGAATATTTTATAACATTAGACAGAAGATTATTTATCACCTGTTCAATTCTTATTGGATCAATGTTTATCAATGGCACTTCTTTTGTATTTATAAAAATAATTTGGTTATTTTTTTCTTTTGCCAGATAATAATTTGTTTCAATACATTTTTTTATTAATGAATGTAAATCAGTAGGAACTAACTCTAAATTTAACTGATTAAAAAATATTTGGATATCACTTACTAAATCCAGCATAAATTTACTGTAGGATTTAATTACTGATATAGAATCTTTCTGCTTTACAGTTAGTTTATCAACATTACTTCTAAAAAAAACATTACTTTGACGCCATATAATACTTAATGGTTCTCTTAGGTCATGGGTTGTTAATCTTATTAGACTGTTTTTTTGTTCATTTGTTTTTTTTAATTCTATATTCTTTTTTTCAAGCTCCTGGTGCATAAAAAAGAGGGCATTATTAGCTTGTCTTAAATTCAGCGTACTTTCTGAAGTTTTTAATAATTTATTAAATAAAAGCTCAATTATTTGTACTTTTTCAGCAGAAATAAAATGTTTTTTCCCTTCCAAAATAATATCAATTCCGAATTCAGAATAATTACCATTTTGTTTAAGTTTACTTTCGGCAATTAAATAGTTTATCCGCTCCATAAGGCTTTCTCTGTCAAAAGGGGTAATAAAATATGAACTGGCCCCTGATTCAAGACTTCTGATAATATCAGAGGGGCTAAACTGTTCACTGATAAAAATGAATGGAATATGCATTAATTCTTTATTATGTCTAACCTTGTGGCAGAGCTCAAAGTGGCTAGCTTCATCAATACTATTGCTAAAGTTAATTATCAGAACCGGGTTTAATTTAGCTAGATTATCCTCAGTAAATAAATTATTTTTAGTAATTGCCACTTTATAATCCTGTTCCAATATGTTTTTCAGGGCATCAGAATCAGGATTGTTTTCTTCGGTTATTAATAATATAAATTTATCAGACATTTTTAAGTATTATTTTCAAAATCACCTTCTTTAATTAAAGATAAAACCACAGGGAAAAAAATTGATAAAAATCAATTTTTTAGTTGATTCGTAACATATCTGAAATGAAGGAAAAACTTTAATATTAGGTTTGTAGTAAAAAAAAGAGAAATAATATGGAAAAAAAAATTTTAATTGTTGAAGATGATCTAATAATTGCTCAGGATATCCGGGCTACTATTAACAATATTGGCTGTTATACCACAGATACATTATCAACGGTTGAACAGGCAATGGTATTTTTAGAAAACAAAAAATATGATTTACTCCTGATAGATTCTGGTTTAAATGAACCAGAATCTATTGTTGATTTATCTTTGAAACTTAGTGAAAGGTTTATAATTCCTGTTCTTTTTTTAATTACTTACGAAGACCTTGAAAAATTAAAACCATTATTTTTAGATTCTTTTTTTAATTTTATTATTAAGCCTTTTCAAAAAGAAGAATTTAAGCTTGCTATCGAAAAAGAAATTTATTATTTTCAATTAAAATTACAACTAAAGGAAAATAATAATCGTTATACAAAAATACTTGATAATATAGATGATTCAATCATAATAACTGATAATCAAGGATATATAACTAACCTTAATTCATCAGCTGAAAAACTTATTAATTATAAAATAGCTGAAAAAACAAAAGTAAAGCTTGAAGACATTTGTAAAATAGTAAATCCAAAAACCTCAGAAATAATTTCCTTCACAGATGGGCAGAAAGACAGAGGTATTTGTGAGTTGGTGTTCAACAATAAGACTTTAAATTATTATTCTGCTCCTATTATTGATTACAGGTATGGGTACGAGAATATTCTAATTGTATTACAGACTCATGATGGAAATAAAGAAAAACAAGTGCCTGACGAAACTCAACTGAAAAAAATTAACCACAGGTATAGAAACAATCTTCAGTTGCTCTCAAGTATATTCAACCTGCAATCAAAAACCCTGGTAGATGAAAAGAATAAGTCACTATTTACAGATACTCAGAACAGGATTCGGACTTTAGGATATATAAATGAGAGTAATTATAATATTGAGCAAATAAATAGTGAAATACTTTCTGATTATATAAATAAAATTGTTATTAATCTTTTTCATACATATAAGGTAAATTCAACCAGAATAAAACTTATTATTGACATTGATAAAATATCCTTCAATTCCAAAAATTTATTACCTTTTGGACTGATTATCAATGAGCTTGTTTCAAATTCTCTTAAACATGGTTTTAAAAATATTACTGATGGAGAGTTGAACATTAGTTTTAAAGAGAAAGAAAATAACTATTTGCTCAGTATAAAAGATACTGGGGCAGGTTTTCCACCAAACTTTCAGCTTCAAAATGCCGAAACTCTGGGCTTAAATCTGGTTTGTGAGCTGACAAAGCAATTAGAAGGTGAAATTAAACTGGAAAATGAAAAAGGTGCTAATTTTGTTATTATTTTAAAAATTAAGGATTAAATAATATGCCTAAAGCAAAAATATTAATTGTTGAGGACGAAAGAATTGTAGCGGTTGATATAAAAAGTTCTCTGGAATTATTTGATTATGATGTTTTAGGAATTATTTCAACAGGTGAAGAAGTCTTAGCATTTGTCGAAAATAATAAGCCTGATTTGATTTTGATGGATATTGGCCTGAAAGGTGATATGGATGGTATTGAAACAACCATTAAAATAAATGAAAAATACCAGATACCAGTTATCTTTTTAACAGCTTTTGAAGATGAAAAAACATTTCAAAGGGCGCAGAAAACCATATTTTCCGATTACCTGATAAAACCCTTTGAGGATGAGCAACTAAATAACACAATTGGGAAGGTTCTTAATCTTAAATAGCTCTAAGTTAAGAATATATTGATAATTTAAGGATAAAAATGTTTTTTCCAGGAATAAAATATATTAATACAAAAAATAATGGCGCATTAAAAATAACCATTATTTATATAGGTATTAGTATTTTATGGCATTCAATAAACCATATCTTTTTTTCTATTGAAAAAGATTTGTGGCATGATATTTTATTTACTTTGTTTTCATCTGTTTTTTTTTATTTCCTTTTAAATAAATACCTGACAAAACTAAAATTAATAAGCAAAAATCTTATCCAAAATAAAGAATTATTTCAACTAATATTTGAAAATGCCCCAATCGGTATAGGCATTTATAATATGAGTAACCATCTTATAGATAGTAACCTAACAATGCAGAAAATACTTGGTTACAGTGAAGAGGAGCTTAATAACAGTTCCTTAAGTAGTTTTACTCATCCTGATGATTATAAAAAAGAAATTGAATTATTAAATGAATTAAAAGAAGGTAACATAGACAAATATCAATTGGAAAAACGCTCTATCAGAAAAACAGGAAGTTTAATCTGGGTAAAAGTAATTCGTTCAAAAATAAATCATCCTGAGAACAATGAAGGTTATTATATCAGTCTCGCAGAAGATATTTCAGAACGAAAAAAAATAGAGGAGCAATTAAAAAATGCCATTAAAGACAGAGATTTTTTAATGAAAGAAATTCATCATCGGGTAAAAAATAATTTTCAGATAATCTTTAGCCTGCTAAATATGCAAAAGAAAATGTCAAAAAATCCTGAAGTTATTAAACCATTAGAAGAAGCTCAAAGAAGAATCAAAAGCATGGCTGTCCTCCATCAAAAATTTTATAAATCCACTGATATTTCTTCAATTAATTTTACCGAATTTATTTCGGCAATTGTTGATGAGCTTTCATCCTCATTTATTACTGATAAAAGTAAAGTTTCAATATCTTTAAATCTTTCTCCGGTAATACTGAATATGCACTTTGCTGTACCTTGCGGTCTGATTATAAATGAACTTCTTACAAATATTTTTAAATATGCTTTCCCAATAGATTTTGCCAAAAAAGGAGAAATAACCATATCCCTATCAGAAGATGAAAAAAAAGAGGTTACTTTACTAATTTCTGACAACGGTATCGGTATACCCGAAACTATTAATCCTGAGAATGTAACCTCATTGGGAATGACTCTGATTTTAAATCTGATCCAGCAAATTGAGGGTAAATATATTCTTGAACGGACAAATGGGACATCTTGGAACATTATTTTTAAAAATCAACATTAAATTATTTTAAAGTTAAAAAGAGATTTTAAATTTATGGCCAAAAAAAAGTTAAATATTCTTTTTATAGAAGATGATGAGGCTGATGCCTTTTTAAATATGCTTGAACTTGATAAAAAAATGCTCGATTACAATTATAAAATCATTTACGATTTAGATTCCTTTGAAAAAGCTTTAAAAGAATCAGACTGGGATATTATTTTATCTGACTTTTCACTTCCCGAATTTAATGCCTTTGAGCTTCTTAATATTTTAAGAAAAAGTAATAAAGAAATTCCTTTTATCGTTATTTCTGGAGTTATTGGCGAAGAATTAGCAGCAAAATTAATGAGAGAAGGAGCTCATGATTTTATTAAAAAAGATAATTTATCACGTTTAGTACCAGCAATTGAAAGGGAGTTACAGGAATTCGAAATAAATAAGGAAAATAAAAAAAACCAAAAAATGCTGGAAGCAGTTTTGAGTACAAATGTTTCTGCAATAATCGTATTAAATAATAATGGAGAATTTATATATGCCAATGATAAAGCTGAAGAAATTTTATGCCTGAAAAAAGGAGAAATGTTTTCAGGAACATTTAATTCGCCTGACTGGAAAATTACTGATTTAAACGGGAACCTGATACCAGATTATGACAACCCTTTTATGAAAGTATTTAAGACCGGTGAACCAATTATGAATCTGGATTTTTCATTATATTTAAATAATGTCAGAAAATTTTTATCAATTAATGCTTCTCCTTTAAAAGATGAAAAAGGAAGCATAACTTCAGTTGTTTTTTCTATTGATGATATAACAGATAGAAAACTTTCTGAGGAAAAAATAAAAAATTCGCTTGAAGAAAAAGATCTACTTATAAAGGAAATTCATCACCGGGTAAAAAATAATCTTCAGATTATCTCCAGTAAATTGCATTTACAGATTTTACGTTCAAAAGAAAGTAATTTATCCTCAATCCTAAAAGAAGAGCAGAATTGCATTAAGGCAATGGCCCTGATTTATCAGAAAATTTATTTTATTTCAAATATTATTATTATTGACTTTGGTAATTACTCTATATCTCTTATTAAAAACCTTTTCTCAACTTTTAAGGTTAATAATGATAAAATAAAAATCATCGCAGATATTTCTAAGGATACCTATTGTTCAATTGATCATGCGATTCCCTGCGGACTAATTTTAAATGAGTTAATTTCCAATTCAATAAAATATGCTTTTCCTGAAGGTAATGGAGAAATATCTGTAACTATTTCCAAGCAGGAAAAGAATTGTCTTTTATCTGTTGGCGATAATGGAAAGGGCTTGCCTCACTGGTTTGATATTAAAAATGTATCTTCTCTTGGATTACAACTGGTAAATGAACTTGTTCTCCAACTTGATGGCAATCTCGAAATAGTAAATAATAATGGTGTTCTGTTTAAAATAATATTTCCTTCTGATGAGAGAATACCTAGTTTAACTGATAACCTTAATTATACTCATCAATAATTATTTTCAAAAACCAAAAAAGTTAAGTGCTTTGATTTGCTTTTTTAAATTCTCAATTCTGCCAGTATTATCAATATTTGATTTTTTTGTAAAAGGGATAGGTATATCCCCGATTATTGTACCAAAATAGACTTTCCCGTTTACAGTATATTCAATCACTTCAGGTGATTTGGCGATTGAGGCAAGAGTTGGTAAAACCTTTTTATTATTGATAGATACAGGTATTTCAACCAGATTATCCTTTGTTTCATGTGCTATTTTTATTTCTTTTTTGGTAATTCCCTCAGAAACATTTTCAATTTTGTTTATATCTACTTTATATTCAACTTTTTTAAGCTCAACACCTAATTTATTTGGGTTATTAATATTTAAAAATACAGTAAGATCAATAGTTTTTATCCCAACAGAGTTTAATTTGACACTTGTTACAGTTACTTCAGGGTAACTAAAAAGACCTGCCAAGCTATTTGTTATTTTTACCGGAAAAAGTAAAACTGATAACAATATTCCAGCTAATAAATATTTTTTTAATTTCATTTTTTATCCCTAATCTTTATATAAATTGTTTGAGTTTTTCACAATTTGGTCAATTAAGCCCTCCTTTATTCCCCCTTTGAAGGGGGGGCAGGGGGATGTTATAAAATTCCTTTTTCAGACTGGTACTCAGTTCACCTCCCGAAAGGCTTGTTGTTTTTGAATGGTAAAGACCAAGCTTTACAGCATCGTTTTCTGATATATACCCTTTCTGAATCGCCTCTTCAGTGCTTAACAGACTTAATCGTATTGCTTCATATGGTTCAACCAGTTTCTTTTTTATTAACCGGTCAATATTTTCTTTTACAGCTAACTGCAAAAGAAAGCTATTTTTTATCAAATCTTCTATTTTTATCAGACCTCTGGTTAAAGCTTCCTCAGGAGTGATCAGCTTATTTTGTAAAGCCTGGTGAACTGTAATTAGCTCTTTAAGTATTGCATCATCAACTTTTAATGTACCATTTTTAATTTCTGATAAATATTTTTCAGGAATTATCTGGAATTCTGTAAGCTCATTTTGATTTAACTCTTTTTCCTTAATAATGCCCTTTTTGATAGCTTCTTCCTGAGAAATAAGACCATTTTTAATGGCATCGGTAGAGGAAATTAAGCCCTGATTGACAGCTGATTGTGCTGAAATATATCCTTTACTGACACCTTCGGCAGCTGTAATAAATCCTTTTTTTATTGCCGTGGCAGCATCAATAAAACCTCTTTCAATTGCTTCACTGGCAGTAACAAGATGATTTTTTAAAGCAACGGCAATAGAAATATAGTTTTGTCTTAATGCATCAGATAAACTGATAAAACCTTCTCTAATCGCCCGGGAAACTGAAATCATGCCCGATTTTATTGCCATGTTTACATCAAGTAATCCCTGGTCAATAGCATCAAGTACTGAGATATAACCGGCTTTAACCGCCTGAAAACCTGAAATAAACCCTTTTTCCACTGCCTGGTGGACAGTTATAATCCCGTTTTTAATGGCATCATCCAGTGATAAAGAATTGTTTTTTAAAGATTTCCCAAGTTTTTGAGCTATATTATTATTTATTTCTACTTCCAGGGTTTCTTTTTTACCGATGCCTATTTCCCGAACGATCCTTATTTTTAAATTTTCATTTTCTGTACTTTTAACTGTTTCAACTGGATGAACAGGCTTTTCATGATTTACTTGCTTAGATAAAGTAGGGTTTACAACAGGTTTATTTCTTTGTACCTGT
>CAYRDV010000156.1:0-12966 GCA_964422885.1 uncultured Candidatus Sericytochromatia bacterium | reverse complement strand
TATGCAATTCATGCTGCAATAATTTCTGATGTTTGGAAAACCACTCCATTTATAGCTTTATTGCTTCTGGCAGGGTTAATTATTATACCCCAGGATTTATATAAGGCCGCGCGGGTTGATGGGGCATCACGGTGGGTACAATTTAAAGAAATTACTATTCCGCTTCTTATGCCAACAATTCTGGTAACGCTTCTTTTTCGGACTCTTGACGCTTTTCGTGCCTTTGATTTGATATACGTTTTGACTGGTGGGGGGCCTGCAAACACTACAGAAACGATATCAATTTATGCCTATAAGGTTTTATTTGAATTATCAATGACAGGCTACGGCTCTGCACTGTCAGTAGTCATATTTCTTAGTGTTATGTTGATCAGTTATGGTTATATTAGAATACTTTCCAGGAGTAATTAGGCAAAATGGAAGATAAAAAAGGAATATTCTTTTACTTATTTCTGACATTTTTTATTATGTTTTGTCTTTTACCGATTATCTGGCTCCTGATTACTTCTCTTAAGCCTGAACTTGAAATTGCAAATATTCCTCCACTATTACCCAGGAATATGGTTTTTGATCATTATCCGGCGGTTTTTCACGGCAGACCCTTTTTAAAGTATCTCCTTAATAGTTTTGCTGTATCTGGTGCAACCACAATTTTTTGCCTGATAGTAGGCTCGTTTGCTGCCTATGCGCTGGCAAAATTAAATTTTAGAGGTAAAAAGTTTGTACTCGCTCTTGTACTCATGGTTTCAATGTTTCCCCAGATAGCTATAGTCAGCCCTCTCTATAAAATAATTAACACTTTTGGAATCAGAGATACCTGGATTTCTCTGATTTTTCCATATACAACTTTTGCAATGCCTTTAACAATATATGTTTTAAATAATTTTTTTAAAGAAATACCTGATGAACTTGGCCGTTCTGCTAGGATTGATGGCTGCTCACCATTCCAGGCATTTTTTAAAATAATATTACCACTTGCTTTACCTGGTATGGTAACAACAGGAATTTTGGTATTTATTCAGGCCTGGAATGAATTTCTTTTTGCGCTGACATTTACCGCTACTGAAAGGGCAAGAACTGTTCCTGTTGGCATAGCATTATTCCCTGGTCTTAAAGACATACCCTGGGGAGATATTGCTGCTGCCTCAATCATTGTAACTGTACCAATTATCATTCTGATTTTAATATTCCAGAAACAGATTGTCTCAGGTCTGACTTCAGGAGCTGTAAAAGGATAAAATACAATGTCTAGCATACTTTTAAAAGATATATGGAAAATTTATTCAGGAAATGTTGAGATTGTTAAAGGTCTAAACCTGGAAATTGCTGACCATGAATTTATGACTTTGGTTGGCTCTTCAGGGTGTGGTAAGTCTACTACCCTGAATATGATTGCTGGTTTGGAATCAATTACCAAAGGACAAATGTTTTTTGGAGACAGGCTGGTAAACTCCCTACCCCCTGAAAAACGTAATCTGGCTATGGTTTTTCAAAGTTATGCACTTTATCCGCATAAAACTATTGGTGAAAACATTGCTTTCCCTCTTCGGCTAAGAAAAGTTCCTTCAGAACAGATTAAAAAGAAAGTGTTGGAAGTTGCCGAAATGCTTGGTATAACTCACCTTCTGGATAGAAAACCAGGTGCTTTAAGCGGAGGCCAGAGGCAAAGGGTTGCTTTAGGCAGGGCTTTATGCAGGGAAGCGGATGTTTACCTTCTTGATGAACCATTGAGTAATCTTGATGCAAAACTAAGGGTCCAGATGAGAGCTGAAATAAAACGTCTTCACCAGGATTTTAAAATGACAATGGTTTATGTTACCCATGACCAGTCAGAAGCCATGACTTTATCAGACAGAGTAGCGATTCTTGATAAAGGTATATTGCAGCAGTGTGCCCCGCCACGTGAAATTTATAACCATCCTGCCAATCAGTTTGTTGCAGGATTTGTAGGTAGCCCGTCAATGAATTTTTTTGAGGTTGAGCTTTATAAAAGCGATAATGGCTACGGACTAAGGATGGATAGTTATAATTTTGAAATAAATGGTGATTGGGGTTATAAAGCTATTCAGGAAAATGGTGCAGGTAAAATAATCTTAGGTATCAGACCGGAGGATATCTTTATCAGTCACAATGATGGTGAGGTTGATGCCAAAGTATATGTTATTGAACCTATGGGAAATCTTTGCTGGGTCAATGTGGATTTTGGCCATTACAGGCTTATGGGACAGGCAACATCTGATTTTGAGACTGAACCAGGATCAATGGTAAAGCTAAATTTTTCAAAGGAAAAATTCCACCTTTTTCATTATAAGAGTAGAATTGCAATAAAGGTTTAGCATTTTTTACCATTAAAGATATCCTTTTAAAGGATAATTATTTATAGAATTTTGATAAAATAAATCCCCACAATGTGGGGCCCCTGTTAGTATTAACTCCGGGGTGAACCCCGGCCCCAAAGAATTTGGGGAAACCCCGATGTGAACATCGAGGTATTTTAATACTAATAAAAGATTTAAAAATTAAAGAAAGTAAACAATTAATTACTGTCAGAAAAAGGATACTGGGTAATCTTTTATCCTGAAAAAAAATACTTCCAAAAAACGTTTGGATTACCATATATAATTGCATTAAAATTTTAAAACTATTATGAGTTTTTCTTTGAGAAAATTAATTAATGAATAATCTGACAGAAATAAATAAATATCTGGAACATTACCCCTCACTACTTATAGTTCTTACTACAATGACTATACTTTTAGCTGGTATTACCGGACAGATACTTTCCAAAAAAACTTCAGTACCTGCGATTATATATTTTATGATTTTTGGAACAATTTTCGGAAAATATGGCATTCAGCTTATCAACCCTGATGTATATGGTAAAACAGGCTTAAGGGCAATAATTACTATTTCTGTGGCAATTATTGTATTTGAGGGCGGCCTTTTAATAAATTTCAGGCATCTTAAGAATAACCTGATTAGTGTAATTGGCCTGATAACAGCTAATGTTTTTGTTACTGTATTTTGTATGACATTTATTACCAAAGCTTTACTTGGCGTTGATTTCAGAATAGCCTTACTTTATTCTTCCCTGGTTTCAGTAACAGGTCCAACAGTAATTGCTCCGATTCTTCGAAGAATTCATTTGAAACAAAAATTAAAAACCATTTTGGAAACAGAAGCTGTACTTGTTGATGCTATTGGTGTCTTAACTGTTGTAGGTGTTTTTAATTATATTACTGTCGGTCATAATACTGGTTTTACAGAAATAATTAATACTATTATCAGCAGTTTATTTATAGGTATAATTAGCGGTTTTATATGTGCTTATGGTGCAAAACTTATAGTTCAAAAACTCTCCCCTTTAAATGGAGAAATTATCAGACTTTTGGTTCTGGCTCTTGCTGTATCTGCTTATACTCTTGGAGAACTTTTATCCCATGAAAGCGGTATTACATCTGTTGCCGTTGCAGGGATGATTATTGGCAACTCAGATTTTCCTTATAAAAGATCAATAAAAGAATTTAAAGGTGATCTGACTATGCTGTCTATCACCCTTGTTTTTTTACTTTTGGCATCAGATCTAAACTTAGGATTATTATTTAATCTTGGGATAAATGGAATTATTTGTGTTTTAATTTTAATGCTTTTTGTCAGGCCATTAGGTGTCTTTATTTCTACTTTTTTTGAAAAAATAACTTGGAAAGAAAGGTTATTTATTGCCAGCCTGGGACCAAGAGGAATTGTTGCCGCTTCAGCAGCGACTTTTTTTTCTGTTGAGCTTGAAGCTTTTGGCATAGAAGGGAGTGAGTTTATCAGGAGCATGGTGTTTCTGACAATATTAATTACTGTTATTGTGGAAGGTGGAGGAGCAAGGTTCATGGCAAAAATACTAGATTTGGCACCAATGAGTATCTTAATAATAGGAGGCGGGTTTATTGGTAAAGAACTTGCATTTAAAATGCAGGAAATTGGAAATAGCGTTATTATCATCGAAAGCAATGAAAAAAAGGTAGATTACCTGCTAAAAGAAGGTCTTTATGTTATCAATGCTGATGCTAGCAATGAAAATATTTATAATTCTGAAATTAATGTCAAAAATATTAAAGGAGTTATTACTACTTCGGAGGATGACTGGCTAAATTTAAGAGTGTGTCAGATATTTAAAAAATTAAAACCAGATTGTGAAGCTGTTTCTATTATCCATGATCTAAAGAGCCGTGATATCTTTGAAAGTATTGGCATAAAAACGATTAACCCAAGTGAAGCAATAGTTTCTGTTTTGAGCAATACTATTATAGGTAAATAAGTCAGGTATTTCTGTTTTTATCAATTATTGCAATAAGAATCAGAATGAAAGCCAATAATCTGATTAAATATAGGCTATAATCATACTCATTTGAATTATTAAATGTCACCAGGGTTATGCGATCAATACTCATTATCCAGAAAGATAGGGCAAATATCAGGAAAAAACGATCTTCCGTAGTTTTCCAGAAACGAAGGAAGAACATACCTGCTATAAAAGAGGCCATTGCAATAATTCCAGCTAAAAATCCGTACATATTTTTTACCTCTTTACACTGTTTCCCAAATTAACCCGTAAAGCAATAAAGATAATCCTATTACTGATGAAACACTTCGTATAACGGATAAATCAATCTCCGGTATTACAACCAGATCAATAAAAAGGAGTATATTATTAAGGGCCAATCCAACAAAACATAAACAACTCCAAAGTAATAATTTTGTTTTACCTCTCAGGTATCCCTTAAAAAGAAGTATGGCACAGGCAGTACTTGTTAAAGCACAAAGGATATATACTATTTCAACCATTATTTTTATCATCCTTTCTGAATTTGAATGAATCTGAAAAAGAACGGATATTTTCTATTGGTCTGGAATAAATAAGATTTATCATAGTGTGGTAATTATTTTTATAAAATTGGTATATAATTCTCACTCCCACATCAAGAATATCTGTCTTAGGGCCATATTGATAAAATTTATTTTCAGAGTTTTTTAAAACAATAAAATCTTTTGAGAATAAATCTTTAAACGTGTTTTCTACTGATAATTCACTTGTTCTTAGTTCTTTAGCAATCATTGAAGGATTATATTCTTCATACCTGTTTTCATACATAAAACATAATATCTCTAATTGTTCGAGAGAGTTGATATATTTATATGTGAAGGCTCTTATCTCCTCTGGTATCTTTTTTTCATCCACTTTTATTAATTCCTGTATAAAAAATCAACTTGTTTTTCATGTGGCATATTATAAGTAGTTAAATCCTCCATAATCTTCATAACTCCGATATAAAAATTTCTTTAAACTCTTTTTTTAGAAAAGTTAATAAATCTTCTCTGTTAAGAAATTTTTTGTATAAAAAAGGAAGATTTATTAACCTTTTTTCTGAAATTCCTGGTGCAGTTATTAGAATTTCAAAAATATCGCTATCTTTATTCTTTAAGTTATTTATTTTTGCAATAGAATCGTTTTTTAATTTTATGTATACTGATTCATTGTTGTCTATATATATTAATAAACTATCAAAATCCAATTGATTACCCCGTTAATAGGTAAAAATACTTAAATTACTTGATCTTATTAGAGAAGATTTCTGATAAGCCTTTTTCAGTAAGAAAAATATTATCCTGCTGAAAACTTACTATATATCCATTATCAAGTAAAAGTGCATATAAATTAAGAAGTTCTTTTATACTCATACCAAGTTCAGTTTCAAATTCAATTATGTAATCAGTGAAAGGTAAAATATCCTGACCAGACTTATCATATATTGATTTTAATAATTCCAAACTTCTTTGTTCCATTTTTCAATTTTCCAAAAATAGCATATCTGAATTAAATATGATATTTACTAATATTTATTTTAATTATACTATTATAATAATAAAAATGAAAGACAGGAACAAATTATGAAAAATGAGAATATACTTATTTCGGGGGCTGGTATTGCTGGTCTAGCCTTAGCTTTCTGGCTCAAAAAATACGGATTTAAACCTGTAATAGTAGAAAAAGCTCCTTCATTACGTGAGGGAGGTTATATGATAGACTTCTGGGGTGTTGGTTTTGATGTTGCAGAAAAAATGGGTCTTTTACCAGCTTTGGAAAAAGAACATTATAATATTCCTGAATTGGTTTTCGTAGATAAAAATAATAACAGAATCGGAAGTCTAAATGTTTATAAACTTAGAAAGCTGATAAATTTCAGACACTTTAACCTTTTAAGAGGTGAACTGGCAAAAGCAATTTACCAGGGAATTAAAAATGATATTGAATTTATCTGGGATACATCTATTTACAGTATTGTACAGGAACCTGATACTCTTCATATTTCCTTTAAAAACGATTTACAAAGAAAATTCGATTTATTAATTGGTGCAGATGGTCTTCATTCAAATATCAGAAAACTCGTATTTGGCCGGGAAGAGAATTTTGAAAAGTATTTGGGGTATTATACTTCATCTTTTACTATTGAAAATTATCTGAATAAGAGGGATACTTTTTATAGTTATTCCGTACCAGATAAACAAATCGGCATTTACAGTATTTCTGAAAACAAACTCGCTACATTTTTTATTTTCCGCCAGAAAGAAAAGATTTTTTATAACCATCATAATTCTGTTTCAGCAAAAAAATTGCTTATTGATAATTTTAAGAATATTGGCTGGGAAAGTAATAATATATTAGAAAAAATGGTTAACGCTCCAGATTTTTACTTTGATACAGTTAGCCAGATTGATATGGAAAACTGGTCACAGGGAAGAATTACATTAGCCGGTGATGCTTGTCAATGCGTTTCACTTATTGCCGGACAGGGTTCTGCCCTGGCTATGGCGGGAGCATATATTCTTGCAGGAGAATTAAAAAAATATAATGGAGATTATGTTAAAGCTTTTGCAAATTACCAGAAAATGCTAAAACTATTAATTAGCGAAAAGCAAAAAATGGCTGTGAACTTTGCTGGTTCCTTTGTTCCTGGTTCAAATTTAGGAATATGGTTCAGAGATAAATTTACAAATTTGATGTTTTCACCGTTATTTGGAAAATGGTTCTTAAAAAAGTTTTTACAGGATAATCTGATTTTACCAGATTATTGAATTTATAATGGGTTGATCTGAATTCTCAATTATGAATAAAATAATTTAATAAAATTTAGGAGGCCAGTCTTTTGTAACACCATAGGCATTTCTACATTCCTTATCATCCATAATTGGTTTATTTGTAATTATTATTAATTTAAGGGTTTCATCTCTTAAAAATTCTACCTGCCATTCAAGGTTAGAAAATTCATAAAATAAAATAATTTCATCATAGAGAGTATCGCCTGTAAAATCAATATCCTGCCAATATGGCTCGCCAAAAATTTTGATAAATTCTTCTTTTGTAGTTTTCTCCGATAATAAAATCTGTTTGTCCTGAAAAAAACATTTTCCAGCATAAGCAGTAAATTCCTTTTCAAAAATATCATTCCAGTACAAAATAAAGGTGTCAATTTTTTGGTTATTATCAGTACCAACCAATAATCCCAGGGAAAGGTACAGAAAATCATTTACTTTAAGTTTTTTCTTATTATCACAAGGACCAAGATTTGACAATAATTGAAAATTATTACCAATTTTAATATTATTCAGTGAGTTAAGAGTAAAATCGAAATTAAGAGTTAGATTTTTATCTCTTTCCCAATCTTTAGTAATATTTTTTGCCTTAAAAAAATTAAAAATACCCATTTCAACTTAATGATAAAACTAAAAATGAAACACAAATTAAAGAAACGGCATAGGGAAAGGCTAGTTTTAGCATACTAAAATAAGTAAGTCGTATATTTCCGGCAATATTGCTTGTTAACAAAAATAGAAATGCTGCCTGGCCATTAGGGGTTGCCACAGAAGCTATATTTGTACCTGCATTAATTGCTATTGCTAAAGATTCAAGTTGTTCTTTGTTAATGATATTATTCTGATATGCTTTGTGAGCTTCCTGAATATATATTGTCGCAACAAAAACATTATCACTTATAGATGAAAGCAATCCAGAAGCTGTAAAAAAATAATAAACCTGTAATTTTCCTTTTGCTGCCAAAGCAAAATTGATGATCGGCTTAAAAATTTCTGTAGTTTCAATCATTCCAACTATTGCAAAAAAAACAACTATTAACGTAGTAAATGGCATTGCATCTTCAAATGCTTTTCCTATTTGCTGTTCATTATTTTTACCTGTAGAAACAGTAGCCAAAATAATTACAGATAAACCAATAAGACCAACGGGAGCAAGGTGGAAAGCTAAACTAATAATTAACCATAAAGCACAAAATGCCTGAAGTATGAGCTTTATTTTTTTTTCTTTGGTCATCCTTTTTTTTGCTTCATCATCTTCTTTTTTCAGGATATTATATACACTTTCAGGTAAATGGTAGCCATAACCAAAAAGCCTGTATTTTTCTACAATAATTACTGTTAGTAAGCCTGTAAAAAATACAGGTATTGATATATGTGCCATTTTAATAAAAAAAGTACCGAAATTAAACCCCACTAAGTTACCTATTAAGAGATTCTGAGGTTCACCAACCAAAGTTGAGACTCCTCCGAGGGCTGTTCCTACTGCTCCATGCATCAGCAAATTTCTTAAAAAACCCTGAAAATTATGTAAATCTTCTTTTAACGTTTTTCTCTCATAATCAAAATCACTTTCTGATAAGGATTCTTTTTCTATTTGATTAATTTTTTCTTCAAAAGGAATTTTATTATATATTTCATAAAAACTGGTTCCTACAGCAATCATAACAGCCGTTACTGTAAGGGCATCCAGCCATGCTGATAAAAAAGCTCCTAAAAAAGAAAACATAAGTGATAGCTTTATTTTTGATTTTGTGCTGAATAAAACTTTGGTAAATACCCATGACAAAAAGTCTTTCATAAAATATATACCAGCGACCATAAACATTAAGAGTAAAATTACCTCAAGGTTATGCTCTATTTCTTTATACACAGATTCAGTACTTACAAGTCCAATAAACAGGGTTTCAATTGCTAATAATCCTCCAGGAAGAAGAGGATAACATTTTAAAGAAAGTACCAGAGTTAAAATGAATTCGGATAAAATTACCCATCCTGCAAAAAAATTTCCCATTGTTAAAACAATTAAAGGGTTAATCAGGATAAAAAATATTATCAGTTTTTTATACCATTTTGGGCTATTTCCCATAAAGGAATCAAATAAAATTTTCCTTGTGCTTTTTGTTTCATTCATTATATAAAAGTGATATATTAGTAATGCTAAAATTTATTTTAATTATACTATTATTTTAGAAATATTATAAAGTTGAAATTCTTATTACACTTGCTTTGGTTACAAGAAGGTATGCTTTAACTTCTGCATTGCATATTTCCGGGCCTCTGGCTATCATTTTATCAGGGTTAAATAATTATTATCTTAACTGAAATAAACATTAGTTTTACTAATATTTTAATTAGTATGTATGATATACTTTCATCATATTCCAATATGGATTGTTTTTTTGTAATAGATGAAATATAGATTATCAGAGTATCTGGACTACATACAAAACTTTGAAAGGAAAAGTATAAATATAGCATTTCTTTTTCCTGTGGGAAGAAGCGGCTCAATTCTTCTGCAAAGTTTATTGGATTCTCATAAAGAAATCCTAATGATTCCAAGACTATTTAATTATTACTCTGATTGGAATGAGTTTTCAAAACATATAAATACCCCTGAAATATTGGTTGAAAAGGTTTTAGCAAGTGAATTTATAAGTAAAGACTGGAACTATACAAACTATCTTGGTGAAAACCAAAACGAAAGCTTTGATTTAAAAAAAGATGAGTTTTCTAAAGTTTTGCTTGAAATTTTAAATAAGCTTGGGAAAATAGACAGGAAAGCTCTTTTACTTGCCATTCATTTTACTTATGCAATAATAAAAAATATAAATCTTGATAAAATCAAATGTATTTTTATACATCACCATTATTTAAGGCTTATTCCCTGGTTTATAGGTATAAAAAATGAAAATATTCCAGATTTTCTTAAATTCTTTTTTTCAATAGAAAATACATTTTTTGAGAGTCTAAAAGAAGATTTTCCTGATTCAAAATTATTATTTACCGTAAGGAACCCATTTGCTTTATATAATTCCTTACTACAAATAATAAGAGAAAGTAGTGAATACTTTGGTTCAGTTGAATATTTTTATAACTTATTATATCTAATAACCTCATACAAAGATTCCATATACTTTTCAAAGAAATTTAAAAGCAAATTTATTAAATTTGAAGACATTCACTTACATACAAAATCAGTAATGAAAGATATTTCAGATTTTTTGGATATAACATTTTCTGAATCTATGTTAAAAAGTACTATTGATGGAAAGTTATGGTGGTCCTCTCCACAAAAACCGATTAATGGGCCAAATCTTGAAAGAGTCAATGATACATGGAAAGATAACCTTGATTCTCATTCAATAAATCTTTGTAGTTATATGTTTAAGGATTTGGCTAAAAAATTTGGCTATAATCTTCCTGATAAGAAGGTTTCAGATAATATTCTGCAAATTTTAACAAAATACGAATTTCAAAGTTATATTACAGGATTATTTAAGTATCTAAGTTTTTTACCTTATAAACGAGATTTTATATATATTACTGAGTTATATCCATTATTAAGGAATATTTTTATTAATTTTTCATCAAAAAATAATTTACAGAAAATGTATAATACTATCACCTATAACGATGTTAAATTCAGTATTCAGTATGGTTTTTACCCTGAAGTAAAAAATAACAATGGCTACCTTATAATTATGCAAAGTTGGGAGTATCATGAGTTGCCAATGAAACTAGTAAATGAATTAAGTACAATTGCGGATGAAATATGGGTTCCTGGTTTTTTTATCAGGGATAGCTATATTGGTTCAGGTGTAGATAGTAGTAGGGTAAAGGTTGTACCTTATGGAGTAAACCCTTATATTGTAAAGCCTACAACTTCTCTGGAAATTAAAACAGAAAAATCATTTAAATTCATTTGTATTCTAAATGAAAGATTAGATATTGATGTATTAATAGAAGCCTTTTTTGAAGAGTTTTTGTCTGAAGAAGATGTATGCCTTGTATTTACAAACCTGTCAGAAGATCTCAAAAATCTTGAAAAAATAAATAACTTAATAAATTCACCCGATAAATCAAGGCCTGAAGTATTACTAATGTACAATGATAAAAAAACTATGGAAACAATTAATTTTTATTCCGATAAATTTTTCTCTTTGTTATTTGATGCCTTTGATTGTTTTGTTTATCCATATAAAACCCTTGGAACAGGTGCCCTGATTTTAGAGGCAATGGTCAGGCAAATTCCCATGATTATAACTAATGGCGGAAATGCCCTGGATTTTTGTGATAATAACAATTCTTATCTTATTGATATATCTTTGAAAAATACAATGATTAATAATACAAAAGATTTTAATGATTCAGATAACATTTATGAATATAAAATAGAAAAATCTCATTTAAAGAGGTTAATGAGGCATGTTTTTAATAATCAGAAAGAAGCAATGACAAAAGGAAAGAATGCCAGGGACACAGTTTTAAATAATTATACCTGGGAACACACTTTAGAAAAAATTAATACTAATATAAAGCAATTAAAAAATAAACCTATAATAAGGTTTAATATTGAAAAAATAAAAGAAAAAATGTTAAAAGAAAGCTTTAATTTTTATAAAAGAAAAAGTTTTTATAATTCAGAAAAGACTCTAAAAAAATTATGTAATTATGACTCATTCAACTCTGATTATTTATATAATCTTGGTTTGGTACAGGCTAAATTACATAAATATAAAGATGCGATTGATTCTCTGTCACAAGGTTTAAATTTAAATAAGTCTGATTATGAAGCATATAGCCTTATTTCGTATTGCTTAAAACAAATTGGAGATAAGGGAAAAGCTGAAATTTATAATAATAAGTTTTTAGAGTTCCGGCCAGAGGGTAAAAGAGGTAAGAGGTTGAACAAGTACCGCAAGATTTACATGAATTAAATTAATAAAGCTTTTTAATTTTTTTATTTGTTCAACTTTTCCTTTGTTTTTTCCAGGCTTATTTGTTGATAATAAAATAGTTGAAAATATAACCCTTTCTACATAATTAATTATTTCTGTTAAATCTGTATCTGATGCTTTTATATCAGTTATTTTAGGATAATACTTTGTAAAAAATATTTGTTCATGAGTCATTCTAATCATGGAAATAGCTATTGCTTTAGGGTTTGGAAAATCTGGGTTTACTTCTTTTACAATATTCGATATTTTTGTACATAAGCTGTTGTAGGAGTGGAAAACATAATCCTTTTCGCCTTCCTGAACCTGTTCTGCTATGTAATTTATATCAGAATTTTTAATTACTATATGGGCCAGTGATGTTTCATCAATATGGGCAAAGATTGGATCATAAACGACAGAATTTGCCAGTGCATTAATTACTTTTCTGAGTTTTTCTACAGGATCACTGATATTTTGAATAAGCATACTTATCCTGTACTCAATCCAGCTCCAGTACCATGAAATTAAATATTTAAGTAATTGCTGCTTGTTTTCAAAATACCTGTAAATTGAAGGTTCATTTGAATCAATACTTACTGCTAATTTTCTGATTGTAAATTTATCGAAACCAATTTTATTTATTAAAATTATGCTGTTGCTAACAATATTCTGACCTAATTTGGATTCTTCAGGATCTTTTACATAAAGATTTTCATTTAATTTAATTCTGATTTTTACTTCCATTAATTCAGTATTTTCCTTCTTAAAAATCATGAGTTAAGTATAACTGAAAAGTTAAAAAAATAATTTAATAAACTATTTTTTATATATTCAATACCTTCGCCATTTTTAATTTTGTAAAAAAGTAATGGCATAAAAAAGAACC
>CAYRDV010000155.1:0-13064 GCA_964422885.1 uncultured Candidatus Sericytochromatia bacterium | reverse complement strand
AATAGATAAACCAGATTTATCTGAGTCATTAATTAATTTTTCACCATGACCAGTGATAAAATAAATTGTTTTTTGCCCTTCTCTTGTTACTTTGATCAAGGCATTTGTCAGTTTTTCTTCACTTACTTCTGTAACTTTTTCCTGCTTGACTCCATTTACCATAACAAGAGTATTTAATGCTGTAATCTGATATTGTTTTGCCCTGCCTGGATTAACATTAGGATCTATGATTTCATATGAAAGATTAGACGATTTTGTTTTATACTGTTCCAGTAAATCTTTTGCTCTTGTATCCCTTTTATCCACAAAAGCAATGATCTCTATTTTCTGTTTTAGGTTATCAAGAATTTTTACAGTCTGTTCGGATAAAGTAAATTTTTTATCGGCAGTAACATCAAACTGTACTTTTTTATTAGTAACAATAACCTGTAAAAAAACAAGAATCGCCAGAAAAATAACAGTCATTACAACAGAGTTTGTTCCATATTTGAAGCCCTTGCTGCCCAGAGCCGCAAAAATATTTTTCAGATCAAACATTAAATAGGCAACTATACATAAAGCTCCAAGTGAAATTGGCAAAATAGAAATAATATCATTTTTACCCTGAATATATCCGGCAGCAAAGCCCAATCCCAATAACAACAATCCGACAAGACCAAGTATTGAAAAATTTTTCATATTTTAGCTCCTCCATTTTTTTGATTCAAGTGATCTGAGAGTAAGAAAAATGCTGAAAGCAATAAAACTCAGATAATAAATAACATCTGAAAGATCAATAACTCCTTTGGCAAAACTATCATAATGCGTAAGCAATGAAAGTTTGCTGGCAATTTCTCCCAATGTCCCTTCGGATATTGAAGAAATCCAGCCTAAAACCCAAAACAGCAGTAACAGACCAAAAGTCATAACTGCGGCAACAATCTGATTTTCTGTTAATGAAGAAATAAATGTTCCCATTGCGATAAAAGCTATTCCCATTAAAAAAATGCCAAGGTAGGCTGTGGCCAATACCCCAATATCAGGTTGACTATAACTTATCATAAAAACCGGATACAAAAATGTAAAAAGCAGCATTACCAGGAAAACACCTGAACAGGCAAAAAGTTTTCCTAATACAAGTTCAATATCTTTTATCGGGTAAGTAGTAATAAGCTCAAAAGTACCAGACTTTTTTTCTTCGGCAAAAAGCCTCATAGTAAGGATTGGTAAGATCAGTAAAAGAATAAATGTAATATTGCCAAATAATGGTCTGACAATCATCTCTGTAATATTTACATTTGCCATCGGATTTTGAAATGAAGACTGGCTGAACCTGTTAAAGGCTGCCATCATCGCAAAAAAGAAATAACCACTCAGTATTAGAAAAATTGTGATTACAACATAAGCAATAGGTGAGTAAAAATATGACTTTAACTCCCTTTTCATAACAGGAACAAAGTTCATAGACTCAAGATCCTCCTTTTATATTCATTTTGATAAATTTATTTTTTGTAAGAAACAGTAGTGACTGTTCTCTACGAACTAATGGGCTCAAGTTCAGCATTCTCTTTTTCTTCAGTAACTAATTGCAGGAAAATATCTTCAAGGCTTACATCTTTCTGATGCATTTCATATAGACCCCATTCATTTCTTATGATAGTTACTGCAAGCTCTTTACGAATATCTTTTTCTTTATTTACTTCAATAATAAAGTCATTTATTCCATCTAAACCTGGTTTAAATTTTATATTCTGAACACCCTTTATCTGAGATAAGATATCTTTTATCCGAGAATCAGGGCCTTCAATTTTAAGATAAATCTCAACTGATTTTCGTAAATTTCGAGTTAGATTATCTGGTGTATCTTCGGCTACAACTTTACCTTTATTAATAATGACCACTCTCTGACAGGTAACACTAACCTCAGGTAAAATATGGGTGCTTAAAATAACGGTCCTTTGACCTGCCATATTTTTTATCAACTGCCTTATTTCTATAATCTGTTTTGGATCAAGACCAACAGTTGGTTCATCAAGGATAAGTACTTCAGGGTCATTCACAATAGCCTGGGCAAGTCCAACCCGTTGTTTATAGCCTTTTGATAGTTTGGCAATAACTTTATTTGAAACATGAGAAATACCTGTGTTATCCATCGCTTTGGCTATTTTGTTTTTTATTTCCCTGGCAGGGACTTTTTTTACCTCAGCTACAAACCTTAAATACTCATTTACAGTCATGTCCAGGTAAAGAGGACAATTTTCAGGTAAATATCCTAACTTTTCCCTTATTTTAAGAGAGTCTTTTACAGTATCAAGGCCGGCGACCTTTACTGTCCCACTTGTCTGGGGCATAAAACAGGTAATAATCTTCATAGTAGTACTTTTTCCTGCTCCGTTTGGTCCAAGAAATCCAAGGATTTCACCTTTTTCAACCTTGAACGAAACATTGTGGATAACAGGAGCAGCACCGTAGCGTTTGATCAGGTTATCAACTTCAATCATAATTCAGTACCTCTAAATTAACGTATAAACTAAATATTAACTTAATTTTATAAAACAATAATATCGCTTATGAAAGTGAAAATTGTTTTACTAATTATTTTTTACCATAAGAGTATAATAATGCAAGATTAAAAAAATCTTAATTTTTAATTTGTAAAAAATTTAAATATTTTTATTTTTATAAAAATCAACTTTAACTAATTTTTATATTTATTTTAACTCATGCTTTAACAAGAACCTGCAAGCTTGATAAATTTTTGCCTATAAGTAAAAAAGTAAGAGTAAAGAGTATAGAGGATAGTTTATGAAAAATACAAAAAAAAGTTTTAAAATCGGTATGGCATTATTATTTGCTGTTGCTTCTGTAAATCTTGCTGGTTGCGGAAAAAGAATCAATCCAACCGCAGCAGCATTATTAACCCAACCAAGTGCAGCCCCACAGCAGATCTATGATCCAGCTCCATCATATAATGATTATTATCCTAATAATACCCTTGAAGCAGTAGCACCTGCTGTACCAAACACTCAGTCAGGTTCTTTTAAAGTAGACCAGTCAACATTCAGCTCATGGCAGGCAAAAGGTATTGCCGCAGCAGGCGGGACAATTTACCTGACAGTTGCAGATACAAAAGGTATTATGCAATATGGAACAATTGTAAAAATGAATTCTACAGATGGAAAAGGCTGGAAAAATATTGGAACAGGAACATTAGGTTTAACCCATCCAATAGGGAAAACAGTTCAGGGAATTGCAATATCAGGTAGTACCTTAATAGCAGTAGATTCATCCTCTAAAGTTTATACTCTTGATATCTCCAATAATAAAGTAAAAACAAACAAAGCAGTAGGTGGAATAGATGTTGCTGCTGGTGGTGGCAGTGTTTTTATTGCTAATGGAACCGTAGCAAAAACAGATACCAGTGCATCTTCATCAACACCAATTAATGGTTTATCTGCCAGCGGAGGAGTTGGGGCCGATAATCAGGGAAATGGCTATGCAGTAAATGGTAATACTATTAAAAAAGTTGATATGAGTGGAATGGTTCAGGATGTTATAACCAGTGATTTAACAGCTCCTGTTGATGTAGCATCTGATAGCAGAAATGGTGATATTTATGTTCTTGAACAATCTATGATCAAAAGATTTAATTTAAATGGTCAACTGTTATGTTCCTTTTCTAGTGGAGCGTCAAAACCAGTAGCAATTACAGTTGATGAATCAGGTTGTGTATATGTTGCAGATGCAGGGTCAAGCAATAAAGATTCAAAAGTTATTAAGTTTGCAGCTTCAACTAACGCTGTAATGAATAACCAGGCAGCAAATGGCTATGGTGGTAATAGCTATAATAATAGCCTGATGAATAATAGAAACAGATATTAAAAAATAATAACAAAAAAGCCGCCTTTTGAGGCGGCTTTTTTGTTACAAAGTTTTTATCTGCCTGATCGCTTCATATAAAACAATTGATGCAGAGCTTGAAAGGTTCAGGCACCGAACATTTTCATTGGATTGAGGAATAGTCAGGCATTTTTCCTGATACTTTTCCATAATATCAGCAGGAATACCACTCGTTTCACTACCAAAAATCAAAAACATTCCATCCTGAAAATTAAAATCCCAGTATGGCTTTTCTACTTTTGAGCTCAGAAAAACAAATTTGCTGTTATCAAAATTATTTAAAAAAGTTTCCAGATTAATATGTCGCTTAACTTCCAAATATTCCCAGTAATCAAGACCAGCTCTTTTTAAATATTTATCAGTAAGAGAAAACCCCAAAGGCTCAATAAGATGCAATATAGTATTGGTAGCAGCACACAGGCGGGCAATATTTCCTGTGTTCTGCGGGATTTGAGGATTTACCAAAACGATATTAAAAGCCATATATACTAAATTTTAAAAATATTTTATAAAAGTATTTTGCCATATAATAAATAGGTTTCAAATTTTTTTGCCATGTAAAGATTTATTAAACCTAAAGCAAACTTATCCCATTAACATACAGCATTATTGAGAAAAAGTGGCTGATACTGCCACCAAGTACAAAAAGATGCCATATCGGATGAAAGTAGGGTCTTTTATCAAAAATATAAAAAATTATACCTACTGTGTAAAAAACTCCTCCAAGAGCCAACAAAAAAAAGCCATTAAAAGGCAGATTAAAAAATATCTCTTTCATATAAACTACACATAACCAACCCATACCTAGATATAGAAAGTTTAATTTTTTTCCAAACTTATTTATAAAAAAAACTTTCAAAAATATACCTAAAATCGCCATTGGCCATACAATAGAAAGTAATCCTAGTCCTGAATTACCCTTTAAAACCATCAGTGCAAAAGGAGTATATGTCCCGGCAATTAATAAAAAAATACATGAATGATCAACCTTTTCTAAAATTCCTTTTAATTTACTATCCGTAGCACCATGATAAAATGTTGACGCAAGATACAAAAGAATTAGGCTTGCTCCATAAATTCCTGAACTCAATATCTGCCAGAAATTATGACTAAGAATCGCTGCTATCAGCAGAAAAAAAACTCCGATAATACTTAAAAATGCTCCTAACCCGTGAGTCAGGCTATTTATTTTTTCTTCTTGTAAATGGTTCTTTTCAACAGAAATCATAAGAAACTCCTTTAATAAATCCCTACATAAAAATATTTTTTAGTCTTGCTCTTATGCATAGCATCAAGTAGTTTTTAATACTAAAAAAAATAATCTATTTTATTTTTAACAGAATAAGTAGAATAAAACTGTCATAGTTTTGTCATAAATTGTCTTTATTTGTTATAAGTTATATTTTTTAGCTTTTATGCAATGCATAAGCAAAGAGTTGGAATCAATAAATATTTTAAAGGACACAACCGGATTTAGCACTAAGAGCATAATTTATTATTTTAGGTTCAAGACTTTTATTTTTTAAAAAATCCTGAATTATTTTTTCCACTTCTTTTGGTTTACTTATAAACCAATGACCTAAACCATGTAAAGCACTCTCCTGGCAAGCAATATTATTTATTTTTAAAGTATTTCTCATAATTTCCAGACAAATTTCCCGGCATCTTTCACCAAGGTTTCCATCGGGTAAAAAAAATAAATCCCATAACATATAACAGGGTGAATTTACCGGGTTTCCTGCTACGGAAAGATGTGAAAATGTATTTGTACACTTTTTTGCAAAATAATCTTTATATAATGTTTCAATAGACTGAAGGTATTTTTCTTTTAATTCCCAACTTAGCTCTGGCGATTTTAATAATAATGGGTAGTCTGAAGCAGAATGATCAAATAAATACCATAAACCTAATCCTATCTGGGCATCTGAATACTTATCAAGATATTTTTCAGTTTCAGTAAACAGTTTTATTAAATTATTTATTGCACTTTCTTCATGACCAGATAAATTTTCATAAAAACCGGGAACCTGATACCAGATTGGTTTATAATTATCAACTTCATGCTCAAAAATAGAATCAAGCCATAATTCAAAATCTTTTTTTCCCATTTTTCCAAAACAGTCTTATCCATAATTTAATGAAAGTTTTCAGGTCATTATAACTATAAAATAATTGAATATTTAAATTAATAAAATAATGCAGTTATCAAGAGTAAGCGAAATATTATCTTCGGGAAATTATCAGGTTTTTAGTAAGATACCTGCTAAAAATCCTTTTAATAATTTTGCCCTTAAAACACCGGATCAGCTCTTTAATTCAATAAAAAAGCCAATATTATTTAATCAGGGTATTGGTAATTCAAATATTTTTTCAGCAGACTCCGGATTACAAAATTTACAAAAAAATGCCTTAAGTAGTGCCGTTGGCGAATGGCAGGCAGGAGTTACAGAAAACCTTGGAAAAAACAGCGGTACAAGAGTAAATCAATATTATAAAAATGCCGGTTTTGAAGCAGGTGGTAAAGGTGGATGGTGTGGCTTCTTTGTAGCATTTAACTATGCACAGTCCGGCTTTAAATTTTCGCCTCATCTTGCTTCTATGGAAAAAGCCCGTGACTTTTTTATGTACAGACAATATACAGACAGAAGTGCTTCAAAAGAAAATAAATTAGACACCCTAAAACAACAGCATCAAGGTCAGGGAAGCCAAAGGCAATTCTTTTTACTGGAAAATTCACCAACAATAAAATATCTTAATGAGCATAAAAATACTTTTAAAAACTATACTGATACAGCAACTGTTTTTAATCATACTAACCTGCCAATACGCCCCGGTGACACAGTTTTATTTGATACCGGAGACAGTGGAGGACATGTAGCGATGGTTTATTCATATAATCCAAATTCAGGAAAACTGGTTACTATAGAAGGTAACACTACAGGTGAATGTGTAGATGGTAAAAAACATTCAAACTCAGTTGTAACCAAAAACTATGATCTTACTTTACCAGCAGTAAGAGCAAGATTTGCCGGTTTTGGTCGTCCTGCACTCGGTGATTTTCAATAAAAGAACTTTACTTTAGGTATTCAAAACTAATTTTAGCAATATCACCAATTATTTTTTCTGATTTTTCTATAGTTTGCCCCTGAACAAATATAGATAAAATGAATGGTCTTTCTGTATAAATTATGCCCGTATCGCCATAAATGTTATATAAAGAACCAGTTTTATGAGCCACGGGAACACTTGGTAAAAATTTAAGTATAGCTTTATTATTTTTTGTCTTTTTTAATATATTAATCATTATTTGGCAAAGGTCAGGTGTAGCAATCTGATTATTATAAATTTTTTTCAGAAGTATTGCTGTTTCATAAGCTGAAGTATAATTATCTTTCCCTTGGGATGCAGCCTTAAAGTCCATTATCAGTAATTGCAGAAAGGTTTTTGTTAATCCAAGTTTTTGCATTCTTATATTAATTGCTTGCATACCAACTTTATTAATCAGCATATTGGTAGCTGTATTGTCACTTTCGGTAATCATTAGATATACAAGTCTGTAAATGGTTAGTTTCAAGCCACTTTTATTACTTTTTAAAACACCAGAACCGGAAACTTTATCTTTTTCACTTAGTGTAATTTTATCCTGAAGTTTAAATTTTTTTTCTTTAACCTGCTCCATCACTTCAATCATTACAGGTATTTTGATGATACTGGCAGCAGATAAGATTTTATTTTCATTCTTTTTAAAAACAGTTTTATTATTAGTTGATTCAAGATATATATAAACATTTGTTTTTGCAGGAAATTTACTAATATATGTATTTAACGAGTTTCCCAAAGTATCGGTAAGTGCAAACCCTGCCTGGGAAAACCCAATAAAAAATAAAATAAAAAGGGCAAATATATTAATCTTTTTTTTGTTTAACATTCTTTAATTTTATCAATCTTTTTTACCAATTATCATTTTTTGCATAAACCTCTTATGGTATATTTAATCATTAAAATACTCCTCTGTTTAATAATTCATAATCCGGGTATTTTAAATTAAGTACAATACAATTATTACCAAATGGGCAATATTAGAATGAATCAATTTAAAAAGCTAACATCATTATTAATAAGCATGTTGTCATTAAGTTTACTTACAAGCTGTAATACAACAACTGCTAATTTAAATTCAGAGTTACCAGAAAATGCAACAATTCAAAGTAGTTTAAATAATGAATTCGATGCTAAAGGAATTTCAAAAACATCGGTAATTGTAAAATTAAAAACAAATCTGACAAAGGCTAATGCTGATGCATTTGGAGCAAAATACAATACAACAGTTAAAAGAACGATTAAACCTTTAAATGTTTTGGTTTTGCAAATACCTGCAGATAATACATCATCACAATTTATAAAAAAGCTGATAGCCGATCCTCAGGTTGTTTATGCTGACCCGGACTTAAAAGTTGAGTTGGATGAATCAGAAGTAAATGTAAATGACCCTATGATTGGTGACCAGTATGCCCTCAGAAAAGTTGAAGCTTCAAAAGCATGGTTTGTAAACCCAGGTAAAGATTCTGTAAAAATTGCGATTGTTGATACTGGAGTGGATTTAGACCATCCTGATTTGAAAAACAAGCTTTTACCAGGCTATAATGCACTTGAACCAGGAAAGCCGCCTAAAGATGATTCACGCCATGGGACTCATGTTTCCGGTATTTCAGCAGCAATAAGTAATAATGGAATTGGTGTAGCTGGTCTGGCCGCAAATTGTAAAATTATCCCGGTAAAAGTACTTGGAGCAAATGGTGGCTCTTTAGCTTCAATTGCTGATGGCTTAACCTGGGCTGCTGATAATGGAGCCGATGTAGTTAACATGAGTTTGGGGACCTATACAGAAGACCAGACTCTTGGTGACGCGGTTAAATATGCTCTTGGGAAAATTGTTGTTTGTATAGCTACAATGGGAAATGACAATATGGAAAAGAGAAGGTATCCTGCTGCTTTCCCTGGTATGATTGCTGTTGGCTCAACTGATGAGAATGATAAAAAATCAAACTTTTCTAATTATGGTTCCTGGATGACTGTATCAGCTCCCGGTTCAAATATTTTATCAAGCTTACCAACATATATGTCACCAAATGGTTATGGAAAATTAAGCGGGACATCAATGGCTGCACCTTTGGTTACTGGTCTTGCTGCACTGGTAAGAAGCCAGCATACTGGTATGGCACCAAAAGATGTTGCCAAAATTTTACAAAATTCGGCGGATGACCTTGGCGATACAGGCTATGACAAATATTTTGGTGCAGGAAGAATAAATGCTTTTAAAGCAGTGAGTGCTTCCCAAAAAAGATAAATAATTTAGTTAAATAAGAAAGATAGTAGATAGCTATCTTTTTTTCTTTTGATAATTTTATGAGTAAAACAAATGCAATCAGAATACTTGAAGCAAAAAATATAAAACATTCTACTGTAACTTATGAAGTCCATGAAGATAAACTTGATGCTGTAACTGTAGCAGATGAAATTGGAGCAGAGCATGAATCCGTTTTTAAAACCCTGGTTGCCAGGGGAGATAAAACCGGAATTGTGGTTTTTTGCATCCCAGCCAATATGGAACTTAACCTGAAAAAAGCCGCTGGAGCAAGTAATAATAAAAGTGTGGAAATGATAAAGGTTAAGGAAATTACCGATATTACCGGATATATCCGAGGTGGATGCTCACCTGTAGGAATGAAAAAACTTTTTCCAACTTATATAGATGAAACCGCCCAACTTTTTGAAGAAATATATGTAAGTGCTGGTATAAGAGGTATGCAGCTAAAACTATCCCCAATTGATCTATGTAATGTGATTGATGGAAAATTTGCTGATATAATTTAAACCCAAATACACTATTTGTTTTGAAATATAAATTTACTGTAAGCTTAACTTGACTTATGTTTTTAAAAACTTTATAATTTTACCTTGTGTCACTATATATATTTAAGTTTATTTTAAATTGCATTTAACCAAAAGAGAGTACGAATATGGCAAAGGCAAAAAAAGTAGTAGCTGTTGTAAAATTACAGCTTAATGCTGGTAAAGCAAATCCAGCTCCTCCTGTAGGTCCTGCGCTGGGTCAGCATGGTGTAAACATCATGGGTTTCTGTAAAGAATATAATGCTCAGACCGCAGCACAGACAGGAACAGTAATACCTGTTGAAATATCAATTTATGAAGATAGATCATTTACATTTGTTTTAAAGACACCACCTGCATCTGTTTTAATTACAAAAGCTCTTGGAGTTGAAAAAGGTTCTGCTGTACCTAATAAAAATAAAGTAGGAAAATTAAGCCAGGTACAATTAAAAGAAATTGCTGAAATGAAAATGAAAGACCTGAATGCAACCTCAATCGAAGGTGCTATGCAAATGATTGCTGGTACCGCCAGAAGCATGGGCGTTGATGTTGAAGCTGCTTCATAAAAGTAAGTTTATTGGAGAAAAAAAATGGCCAAGTTGAGTAAAAAACAAAAAAAAGAAAATGAGATGATAGAGATAGGAAAGCTCTATGGTCCCAAGGAAGCAGTAACTACCTTAAAAAAGCTTCCTGTAGCAAAGTTTGATGAAACTGTTGAAGTTGCTTTTAGATTGGGAATCAATCCAAAGCATGCTGATCAGCAGGTTCGTAATACTGTATCATTACCTGCTGGTACTGGTAAAGAAGTAAGAGTAGTTGTTGTCTGTAAACCAGATAAAGCTAAAGGAGCTTTGGAAGCCGGAGCAAACTTTGCAGGAGCTGATGATATAATCAGTCAGATACAGGGTGGATGGTTTGAATTTGACCTTCTTATAGCAACTCAGGATATGATGCCTGCACTTGCTAAATTAGGTAAAATTCTTGGACCAAAAAAGCTGATGCCAAACCCCAAAGCCGGTACAGTAGTTATGCCTGATGCAATATCAAAGGCTGTACAGGAATTTAAGGGCGGTAAAGTTGAATTTAGAAATGATAGACAGGGCAATGTTCACGTTGCTATCGGAAAAGTATCTTTTGAAGAAAAAAATATTCTGAGAAATCTTTCTGCTATCGTTGATGCAATTCAAAAAGCAAAACCAGGAACTGCAAAAGGGACCTATATGAGAAGCATGACAATCAGTTCAACAATGGGACCTGGAATAAGTGTAGATCCTAACTCACTTTCAGAATTAGCTTCTTCAGCTGAAGCTTAATGATATATGAGGTTGTGTGACTACAGTCTCTGGGTAACCAATCCCTGAATCCTGATAAAGGAAAGTCACAAAAGCCAATGACAGTCGGTGGGATTGTTGTAAATTGGGGTTTATGCGATAAGCCACTACATTAAGTTTGTAGGGACATATTGCATACCTCCTTTTAAACAATTCCTTAATAATTCAGCCGGCCTAGGTAGAAATTAATTAAATTATTTTCTTAAGTCTCTCTGAAAAAGACTGTCTCCCTGGCTCTATAATGGAATTATTTTTAGGGAGGTGGTACCAAAGTGGTAACAAAAGCAAAGAAAACCCAAACGGTTGACGATCTAAGAACCGCTTTATTAAACTCCAAACTAACTGTTATTCAGGATTATCAAGGCACAACTGTAAGTCAACTAACTACTTTAAGAAGAGAAGTTCAAAAAGCGGGCGGTGAATTTACAGTAGCAAAAAATACATTGGTAAAGCTTGCTGTAAAAGAGCAAAGTTATGCCAAGACCCTGAATGAATATTTAGTTGGCCCTACTGCTGTAGTCTATACAGATGGTGATCCGGTTCCTGTTGCAAAAGCATTAACCGAATACTTAAAAACTGTAAAGAAAACGGCAATTAAGGGTGGGGTTCTTGAAGGAAAAAAAGTTTCTGAAGATGATATTAAAGCAATTGCTTCTTTACCTTCAAAAGAAGTTTTAATATCCAAAATGCTTGGCTCTCTCAATGCACCGGCTCAAAATATCGTCTATGCATTGTCTGGAGTTTCAAGAAATCTTGTTTGTGTTCTTGATGCTATTCGTAAGCAAAAAGAAGAACAAGGTTAATAATTATCATATAAGAGAGAAAAATTTAAAAGGAGAAAATAAAAAATGGCAACCTTAACAAAAGATGAAATCGTAGAAGCTGTTGGCAGCATGTCTTTATTAGAAGTAGCTGATTTAGTAAAAATGTTTGAAGAAAAATTCGGCGTTTCCGCCGCTGCACCTGTGGCTGTTGCTGCTGTTGCTGCTGCTCCAGCTGAAGCTGCTGAAGAACAGACTGAATTTGATGCTATTCTTGACAGCGCTGGCGATAAGAAAATTCAGGTTCTTAAAGTTGTTAGAGAAATCACCGGCTTAGGCTTAAAAGAAGCTAAAGAGCTTGTTGATGCAACACCAAAACCAATCAAAGAAAAGGTTAAGAAAGAAGAAGCTGAACAGATCAAAGCTAAAATTGAAGCTGAAGGCGGAAAAGTTTCTATAAAGTAAGCTAATTAAAAAAAGCTGGAGAATTAATTCTCCAGCTTTTTTTTACGTGTTAAACTCACCCCCGCCCTTGCGGGCGACCCCTCTCTCCAACTGACGTTGGAAAGAGGGGTTAATAATACTCTTTCTTCTCCCCCTCTTTCCGTTATGAAATAACGGAGAGAGGGGGTTGGGGGGTGAGTTAAAAACAAAAGGAAAACCTATGCAATTTCAAAAAATTGCTGCTGATGTAAAACTTGGCAATAATGTAAAAATATACGATTTTGTGAATCTTTACGGCTGTGAGATCAATGATAATTCAAAAATTGGCACTTTTGTGGAAATTCAGAAAAATTCATTTATTGGTAAAAACTGTAAAATATCCAGCCATACCTTCATCTGCGAAGGGGTGACCATCGAAGATAATGTTTTTGTAGGTCATAATGTAACATTTATCAATGATAAATATCCTTCTTCAGTTAATGAAGATGGAGAGTTAGCAACTGAGACTGACTGGCAGGTAATTAAAACTGTTGTAAAGAAAGGTGCTTCCATTGGTTCATCATCAACAATTCTATGTGGAATAACTATTGGTGAGAATGCTTTAATCGGGGCAGGTTCAGTTGTGACAAAAGATGTTCCTGATAATGCTGTAGTAGTAGGAAATCCTGCTAAAATTTTAAGGTATAAGAAGTGAGGCCACTGCGTTCAGTGAGGTCAGACAGCTTTAGCTGTCTTAGTGAGGAGGAAGTGAGGGAGA
>CAYRDV010000154.1:11044-13074 GCA_964422885.1 uncultured Candidatus Sericytochromatia bacterium | reverse complement strand
GAACCTTTTTAATAACTGATTTAGGAATATAAATTGTACTTAGAATCGGTTTAGGATTTACAACTGGCTTAGGAGAAAAAACTTTTTTTGCAACTTTAACTATCTTTTGTTTAGAAGTAGAAGTTACACTTAAAATTGGCTTTGTGGTTACTGGTTTAAAAGATTTAGCTTTTAAATTTGTCTTTGGTATAACTATTATTGGTTTATTTTGTTCTATAATACTTTTTTTAACTGGAAACTGTGCCCAAATTATTATTGCAAATAAAAACAAAATTGATACCCCCGAATAAAACAGTAAATTCTTTTTCTTTTTATTTCTTTTTACTTCTTCTTGGAATTTTATTTTATCGTACAAAGTATCCTTTTTAACCTTTGAAGAATATTTTGGTACTTCATTTTCTGATTTATCATGATTACTTTTTACAGTTTCAATAATTTCTTTTTCTATATTGCTTACTTTTATAGGTGAAATTGTTTGTTCTTCTTTGAATGGAATAGACATATAGATTTTAGTTTCATCGTTTTCAGACAGGGAATTTTGTTGGAGAATATTCTTGGATTGTAAACTATTATCTATTTCATCCGTATTAACAATAGGATTCATTTCAGGTATCAGGACTTCTTCTTTTTTAGGTTTATTATTTTCTGCTATTTCTTTGGATAAAACACTCTCTCTATAAGTTTTTAAAATATCACCAATACTTTCGTCTTTTCGTTGTTTGGCTTTGTTTTTATTATTTAACTTTTTTACATAAATATCTTCATTTTTAATCTTTTCAGGTTCAGAAATATATTCAATGTTTTTTGCTTTTAATAAAGGTGAGTCATTATTTATTTCGTTAATTTTTTTGGCTTCTTGTATTTTAGTGTCACTTTTTTCTTTTATATTATTTTCAATAGATTTAACATCTTGTTGATTTAGCAAAGTAGGTAAATCAATATCTGACATTTTATCATTTTCTAATTTAATAAAGCCTTTTGTTAGAAAATTCCAGCTTTCATCTCTGTTTTTACTAAAAAAAGCGGGTCTGATTATTTTCCAGTTACTATATATTTTGTTTACTTCAATTCTCTGATCAAAATCGAATATAGTTTTTATACTCAAGTTATCATGAGTGATATTGACACCTTTTGCATAAAAAACAAAATATTTTAAAGGATCAATTTCCAGTAACTTTATTGCAATATATTTCCCGGTTCCAATTGCAAAAAAAGGTTTTGCGTTGTGATATGTAACATCATCATAATTTGTAATATCAAGTGTAAAATTATCCGGTTTACTTGCTTTAAAGGCACGGTTAGTCATAGTATAGTGTTCTTCACAAATCTGGTGAAAAACATCCGATGAATCAGATATTTTATCTTTCAATTTATTTATTAAATTATTATCAGAATCTATCACTTACAAACTCTACTTAGAATTTCTTTTTCTCATAAGATTTTACAAATAATATTTAACCACAGATTATACAGGCAAGACAAAGATAAAAAATAAACTCTGAGAAATTTGGGCTAATGAACTTTATTTGTGAACCTGATTAATAATATCTTCAAATTTAGATTCTGAGATTATACCTTTTTCAACAATCATTTTTTTAAAGGCTGAAACCTGATATGGCTTTACAGTTTCATTAACTGTAAAGGATGGCATAACAAATAAGGCATCATATTTTTTATTAAAAAAAAGTACATTACTGGCATTATTCTTTTTTTCAAAACCAAGTGTTTTTAAAGCATCACTTAATTCACTATATTTTAATTTATTATTCCTCATGAACAAGTACCTCATTTAATTTGTCCAATAATTTTTGTTTAAAGCCAGAAAACTTTTTAATAGCCTGTTTATTAATTCTATTTTTTACAGGTATATTAATATTATAGTACTTATTTATTGCCTTTATATCAATACCAGAACTTCTTAAATATGACTGAATATATACCCAATAAGCCAGATTTTTTTGCCCATCATAAAGAATCAATATACATGGCATTGGTTCTTTACACCATAAGCTTAAATCTTTTTTACTTAC
>CAYRDV010000154.1:0-11034 GCA_964422885.1 uncultured Candidatus Sericytochromatia bacterium | reverse complement strand
AAAAACTAATATCCTGATTATTATTTATCAATCTAATGTTATCAGTCGCTTTCAGTTGAAAGAAAATATAACCATTTTCAATTTCTCCTACCTGATTATGAGTAAACACAGTTATATCATAACCATAATCACTTAAGGTTCTTTGAATAGAATAACCGCAAAGAAGCACATATTTTTCAAGGTAATTAACACTAATGTCTGCAATTATATGCTCTCGTGTTCGTATCTTCTTTTCAGCCAATTTTATAAATTCTTTCTTATCATAATTGCTCCTCAAATAGTTATTATATCAATGAAATGTGTGAAGAAAAACTTTCCATCCTGTACATCCTTTAATCTGTAAAATCCTGTTCAAGACAAGTAGTAAAAAATTTAAAAGTAATTTATTTTAAGTTTGCTCCAACTTAATTTTACCTTTTTCTATCATAGTCCATTTACCATTACTTTCCATAAAAATAGCGGGCTTTTGTATAAACCAGTTTTCGTAGGTTTTATTTTCTTCAGGTTCTTTATCAAATTCAAATACTGACTTCATTGCACGATCTTCAAAAGAAATATTTGTCCCTTTTGCATAAAAAATGTACTTATTTGATTCGCTGATATCAGGTAAAGGTAGTGCTATATATTTTCCTGTTCCCTGAGCTTCAAAAACAGGTGAAGCATTTGAATATGAGACAGCGTCAGAGTTAGTAATGTCAATTAGTTGATGTTCTGAATATTTTCTTATAAAATCTCTTTTGGCAGTATTAAAATGTTCCTCACAAATAGAAGAAATAGGAGCTTTTGTTATTTCGATAATATTTATCTCATTGTCATATTCAGGTTCAAATCCCTTATTATTTGTATTTTGCTTATCCCCTCTAAGATTTTTAGTTAATGTATTTTGGTTTATTGTATTGTTTTCTATTAATGAATCCCTGATTGTATCAATTTCTTCATTAGAATCTTTAATTTTTCCTCTTATATCTGAAAAGGATTTATTAACCTGTTCAACAACTTTATCAATTGATTTATTAATTTTTGAGATTTCTTTAGAAAGAGTTTTTATATGTGATTCATTTTTCTTAATGGAAGAACTAAAGTTTTTCTTATTTAAAATTAAAATATAAAACAGGAAAATATTCAAAAGAATTGATAAAAAAGAAAAAATTAAAGGGAGGTTTTCTTTTATATTTGTAGTCAAATCTGTTAAGGAACTACCTGTACTTTCAGCTACTGGAGCCATATTTTCTAAAGGAGTTGGTGTAGCAGGAGGATTTTGTCTTGAAACCATTTCCATTAAAATATTAATTGCTTTACTTAGTTGTTCCTTATCATTTATTTTATTATTACCATTTATTTCTATTTTAAACTTATTGATTTCTTTTAAAAGTTCGTTCCTCTTTTTTTCACTTTGGTTATTTATAAACGTATTAACTAAATACTTAATGTTATTAGCTTTTTTCTTCATTTCTTGGTCTTTAGTATAAAACGTATCACAAGTCAGGTAAGATGCCCCTTGAATTACATTTTGTATATTATTTATATCATTAATAGGGCAAACAGCAAAAGCAGTACTAAAAACTTGAAAATATGAAAAAATAATAAAAAAAGTAATAGAAAGATGTTTTAATTTGTCTTTTTTGTTTGTTTTATAAAAATGATTCATGTCAAAACCTCTTAAAATCTAACGACTATTTAAAAACTACATTTTTTTAATCAAAAACTTTTTGCCCATTCATCAATCTTATAATCCATAAATAGCTTAAGCTCATTTATAAAAATTACATGCTCATCCTGAATCTCATTTTCTACATCTTGGCCCTTATTAACAATTTTATTAATAAGGGTATTTAAATCTTGTCTGAGAGTCGCACTTATATTCTCAATAACACTCGATGTTACATTAATTGTTGGTATTTCAAGCTCACGGGAACAACTGTCAAAGACTCTCAAAAACTTTTTAAACTGAACATTTCCAAATGCATCAGTGTCAATATTATTTAAGTCTGACTTATAAACCAAATCATAAAAGTTTTTTTCAACAAAAACTTCATTACCATCATCATCAATAGTTTTAGAATTGAAACTTTCTCCTGAAATAAAATTATCTTTTAAATCAGTTTTAGTTAAAATGGGCACATTTTTAGCATCTCTATCTACAACTAACCCATAAGCTACTTCAGGTTTTGATAATTCTGTCGGAGTCAAATATATATTAAGTAAAGGCTGCGAGGTTTCAGGATCAAACTTTGTAGATTCATCTTTGACTTTTTGCTCGAACATCTCATTTAAAAGAGTAGATTGGAAAAGTAAATTATCACTATTTGAATAATGCCCTTGTGCCAGCCAATGAAACATTTTAGCTCCATTACCGCCTACATATACTGTTGGTATTCGATTGGAAGCATAACTATCTTTTTCTTTCAAATGTCTTATCAACATACCAATATAATAAAAAAGGCCAGATAGGCCAATTCGAATTAATTGTATAAAACCAACAAATTCAGGTTTATCATAACTGTTATTCAATATGTTCAATAAATCTTTACTTTTGTTTCTAATTAATGCATCTGCCTGGGTATAAGCTTCTGAAGAAATATCATTACTACCAACAAGGCTCTCTATTTTTGCAATACTATCATTATCTACTCCAAACAAGTTAAGGAATCTTGGGTGTCTTAAAATAGGCCTTAAAAATATTTCCCTTCCTGCAAATTTTAACGAAGTTTTGAATTTAAATTCATTTTGTCTTCCTTCTATTATTGATATATCAGATGTTCCTCCTCCAATGTCAATAATAATTACACCATCAGTAAATGTTGCCCTTGGAATATTGTAGCCTTTAATTTGTGGTGGAATAGCATAGAAATAAGTTGATGCCTGACTTTCCGTTTCAAGTTCAGGTTGTGCTATTATGTCATTACTTACTTTTTCATGAATATCTCCAAGTGCCTGTTTCATTGCATTTTCCAAAGCTGTTCTGTGAGTTCTGGAAAAAGCTGAAGGATATGAAAATCTGAATTTAACTTTATTCAGTCCTTTAGAAAGTGCTTCAACTGAACATTGTAATGATATTTGCCTTATAAAAGCTTTTAGATACTCCCTCTTTCCAATTCCCCACTTTATATCTGTTTTAATTCCTGAGCTTCCCACACTAAATTTACTGTAATCATCTATGAAGTATATATGACCATCAAATAGAGGTCTTATCTCATTGTTCTCAGTTCTTAATGTATTAATCATTTTAAAAATAGTTAAAAATGGTGTTTCCTCATCTTTGTTGGGTAGGAAGTCTTCATAGGTTTGTCTTTCATAATCAGAAGAAGTACTGGTAACTTTAGAAAATAAACTACTGTTAAATTTTGCAAAAACTGCTGGTCTGTTACCTTCTCTAATACAAACATTAGTACTGGTAGTCCCAAAATCAATACCCACTACACAATTTTGATCGCTTATATTTACCGCTAAAATAGGTTTCTTATTAAAAATAAAACCTATATGCTTTAAATTTACTGAGCTATTATCCATTTTTTGTTGAACATAGCATTTCATTGCTTCAGGAAAGGTATCCATTCTTGAAATTTCAAGCCTTACCATTTTATCTAGTTCAGGATTAAAAGAATTTATATCCAATGAAATTTGTCCATTAACATTAGTTTCATATTTTATAAACTCATTATTGTTATTAAAAGAGCTGGTCTCAATATTTTTAACATTATAAGAGTAAGGTTGGGCATAAAAAGTATCCTGAGTCTGCCTTGCAGAGTTAAAGTAAGTATAGTAAGAATTATAACCGGGACGTACAAAATTTGGCCAAACCCGAATAACAGGAATATTTTCTATAAAGTTTTTTATTTCATACTCTTTTTCTATAATATAATCTCTGAAGTTATTTTCTGTATCGTCATAACCAAGTTTAAGCCTTAGCTTAGCAACTAATTTATTATTTCTAATCAGCAATTCAAGGCGATTTGTAAGATCATCAATACTAAAATAATCTAATATATTTTCTTTTATCGGAAGCAATGGAATTATTGTTTTACCTTCATACTTCAAAGTATTTAAGCCTTTTAGCTCATTATCTTTATTCTCATATCCTCTTGAACCAGGTAATGCACCCTCCTGTTCTATTACATAGGCTTCATCAGTAAAGAAATCATCGGGAAGCATCCAAACAGCACCAGCCTCACCTTCTGATAGGTTTTTACCAAGAAGAACCGTTTTATTATTTCCAAGTTTTTTATAGTCATCAGGTATATTTGCCAGTGAAATAGAATCATAGACTAATATATCATGAGGAGCTCTGCTCCATGAATTAGGAATAAATTTATCTATTAGCAAAAAGGTCTTTGTTGGTTTTCTTTCCGGTGATGGAATAATCCTTACATGTGATTGTGTTGAGGTAAGTTTTTGGGGTCGAACAGATTTATCAATATATTGATATATACCATGAAAATCAAAAGCTTTTCTATAATCACTTCCAATATTCATGTTTGATTGATCAAATTCAATAACATTACTTTTGCCTAACTCTTTTAGTGTTTCTTTGACTTCATTAACAAGATTAGGATGGTTTTTAGGGTCTTCTATTTCTAAAAGCTCAGCAATAAAAAGAAGAATTATGTGTAGCAAAGGATATTCATTGGTTCCTATTTTCTGTGTAAATGATTCTCCAATATTTCTCAAATTTTTCCATAATTCTACCAACCAAAAAGCTAAGCCGATTTTTTCTTCAGTACGTATATACTTAATGGGATCTATAAGATAATTTTCAGTTTGGTGTATCCAACTTACTAATCCAGGATCAAGTTTGTACTCGCTTCCTGTACATACAATAGTGTTAATATAGCTAAGTCCTATAGGTACATTTTTATATTTAAATGTGTACAAAATATTTTGATCAGTATTAGGATCAAGTTTGTTTTCAGGCTGAAGCGTTTTTAAAACTTTAAGAAATTCATTTTTTTCATTTAGATCTATTCTTGAGGATAAAATAGGCAGTTTCCTAGTTTCTTTTAAGGCAATTAAAGCCAATAAACCTCGCCATTCTCCGGTTATATGTTCATGAAGAGGATGAGTTGGGTTATATAAAGCCATCTCAAAAAGAATTGCCCTTGCCCAAACATCTGGTATAGCATCAATCTGAAAAGCATTTACTGAGTTTTTATCTGCATCAAATCTTTTACTAAGATTTAGAATATGAATTGAGCCTCTTCCACATATTTTACCTGCTTCATTATCTTGAAAAGGATCTAAAGGATACAAATTATGAGGATCTTTTTTTAATATGGGCCTTAAACCATGAATCATGTTTATTTCGTCTCCTAATTAATTTTCAATGAATGTTTATATAAAGCATTTATAAACTTTCCCACATCTCCCTGAGCATCAGGAAAATCTCTTTTTCTTACTTTCATAAATTCATTTTCAAAGGCATCTACTGAAGAATAAGTATTTTTTACATCATGTAATAGATTTCCAAACCCTTTAGGATCAGGTGGCATAAGATAGTTATCTCTTACAAGATTTATATCGACCTGTCCTTTTGCTGATTTTTGCATAACCTCAAGCCACTTAAGAAACATAAGGCAATAAGCCCTTAAATCAGAGAAAAAGGCTTTATTATCAGGATGCTTGCTAAAAAATTCCCCATACCATCCTACAGTTCTTGAGGCTTGTGCATGATCTAATTCAAAACATTGTTTAATTCTTGGAAAAAATTTTGTGCAATAAGCAAAAGAAAAATATATCATTCTGCCAAGCTTATCTATTAATTCGTCTCTGCCTCCTGGATATGGTAAATCAGACCAACCAATTTGTTCCTTTAGTGTACGCCCTGCTTCAAAATATTTATTGTAACTATTATCCTGAAACCTTTCGTTATTTATAAAAAAATCAAGAGCAAAAAGCCCGGCATAAAGCTCCAGAAAATGTGGATTATTTTTTTGTTCCTGGCCGCCTTTTACAGTAGAGTCAGATGTTTTAAGAGTAAAATCATCAGATAGAGTATAAATTGCATCACATATATCATGTAGTTTTTGATTATGATAATATTCAAGAGCCATTTTTGTTTTTAGTTTGAAATTTGTTGGATTTGCATTAGGATCTTCTTCACCTTCAAGAGCCTGAAAATTGAAATACGGTAACATAAGAATTAATCCCAAAGTTCTTTTAATGCCTTCCCCCTGATTTGGTGTATTACGATTTCCTCCATGAAAACTATCTTTAATTAATTTTGCAAGTGTTGGTATACCAGCAGCACCAGTGCCCCCAAATATTGAACCAATAAGAATTACTTTAGCTGAATTGTCATGAGAAATTTTACTTATCAGTTCATCAAAAGATTTATATTCTTTTGCTATAACACTGCTACCAACTGAAGGCCACCCAAGAAAACCATTTTGAAATTTCATTTTTCTTTTTTTATTAGTATAAAGGAGTTCAAATAAATCCTGTGGATCTTCATCCATTGATGAATATGAAAAAACATCTTCAAGAGTTACAGAAGCCTGATATCTTTTAAACGGTGACCAAACTTCATGAGTATGTATTTCAGTCTGAAACAGAGAAGCGCTTCCTAACACAGACCCGCTTCTGTGTATGCCTTCCAAAAAACCTGTATATTTTGAAATCATATCCTTTGCAAAAACCAAATTACCATTAGTTTCATCAGCATCAACAAAATATAAATTTAATTTTCCCTGAGGCATTAATCCAGCGGCACAAAGATGAACAAAGGCTTCTATACATCTTGCTCCTGTTCCACCAATTCCGATTACATAATAACTCATGAGTAAAAACCTCTCTAAATTAAAATTTTACTAGCTCCAAAGTTTCTTAATAGTATAAGCTCCTTTTGCTGTAGTTCCACAAAATAAAACAGTTGAAATATAAAATGGAAGATAACCGATTATAAGATAAGTAACCCAGGTAAAAAATATTGGAGCATTGTAATATATTGTTAAATCTTTTTTTATATATAACAATGGTGTCCAGATTATTCCTCCAATTACAATACAAGTTGAAAGAATAACAGTAAACAACCACCATATTGGCTGCCTATCTTTGCCAATGGACGTTTTTGAGTTACAAAGTAAATAACATATAACTGTAAAAATAAATGATATTACTATTGATATAATTAACAATTTATAAAAGGATTCTGTATACCAATATTTTAAATTACCCTCTTGTGGATATTGGTACATAATTTTATCAATAATATAGTCGAATTTAAATTCTATCTTTTTAGACAACTTAAAAATACCACGAAATATGTTGTTGAAAAAAAAGCCTGTCTTATGAAGTAATTGAATAATTAAATAAATAAATCCGTAAATTAAAGAAATTCCAAATAAATTACCAACAGTACTTCTGGTAAAAAAATCTGATATTTTGTTCATTGTAATTCCTCTTAATTTGTTTCTTTTTTTATGTAATAGAAAAATTCTGCTACTTTGAGTTTTTTATTGTTTTCTGTACTATTTATTGATTCAAGTATTTTGTCGATAAAAGATTTTATATTTAATGTTTTTCCACATTTTTCACGATAAATATTAGCGCACTCTTTAAAGCTTGAGTAATCTATATCCCAACTTGGATAAGGGTTTGAGATATAATACGTTTTGTCTGAAATAGAATTAATATTACTTATATTTGATGATTGGGAAGGATATAAAGTAATTTTTATTCTATAAATTAGATTGTTACTAAGTTTAGACGTATCCAAAGTAGCACGGTATTTAGTGAGTGAGTTTTCTTTTATAATACTTATTTCTCCATTAGTCGTTCTATCACTAAAGGTATTAGAACCTTTATCTACTTCAAAGCCTTCTACCTTCAAAGCTTTTGAAAGATTTTCATCTTTAACAAAATCCTCCTTTTCTTGATTATAAACTTCAACGTTTGCTTCTGGTTTTAGAAGTTTAAAATCAGGCGTAAAATATATTTTATGAAAATTAAAAGTATTTTCTATTTTTAATGATAAATTTTCATTATTAATCAAATATTCTTTAATTCTCTCATCCACTTCATCAACAAACAAAGGGTTTTCCTCTACATTTTCGTTTTTGTCGTTTGTTACTTTTAAATCAAAATGTCTCTGAAATTTGTATTCTTTATCTTTAGCCCTATTTTCTTTATTTACGTCTTCGCCTTCATTATTTTCAAAATGAATAGTACGAAAAATAATATTATTTGAAAAAATAACAAAATCACTATTTTGTAAAAATATAGGTTTATCTGGAATATCTTTAAGTCTTGTTTTTAAACTTTTATGATAATCAAAAATATTTTCGTATTTCCCAAACATTAAAATATAAAAATTTCTTTGTCCATTAAAATAAAAGCTTTCATTTACATTGTGGTATTTTACTTGGCCATCAAAAGGACTTTTTACGCAAAGAATACCTACAGACATATTTTTAGATAAATATTCATTTATGATATTCAAAAGGTCTGGATTTATAAGGTTTTCAGAAAAATCTGTAACTATTATTTTTAATGGAACATCAGGTAGTTTTATTGGTTGTCTGTTTTCAGTATTTTCTTTATTTTCCTCCTGTTCATCGTTTTTATCTTCTTTTTGAGTCTCTTCATTATTATCTTTTGTATTTTTATTTTTAAGCTTTTGGTCAGAAGGGATATTTTTTAAAATGTCCGTGTTTAACACTTTTTCAATAAAAGTAGTGCCCGAAGAATAAAAATCTGGTTTCATAAATGCCATTAATTCTTGACCATTAAGAGACGTAACTTTATCATTAACCTTAAAAAACTCAGCTGTACTACTATTTTTTGCTAACTTAGTTGATATATTTACTAAATTTTCTACAACTTTTGTATAAATGTTATCTTTCGTTAAAAATCCTTTCATTGATTCTGAAGCATTAATATAAGTTACAAGTGGAACCTTTAAGGGATCATTAATATTTATAGCAACATTAACACTATTGTCATTTGTTGTAGGTGGGGGAACATCTTCAGGCTTGCAGGAATATAAAATAAGTAAAATTATTAAGAGTAAAATTTTTTTTATTTTAAAGCTAAAAATATCAATTTTCATTTTTTCTGCTTATGTCTTTTATGTTTAACTTGAATGAGCTTATTTTAAATTTTAAAGAAAGACCCATAATTTATAACATAGTTTAGGAAAAAAACAATATTTGATTTTAAAATTACTTAAAAATTTTATTATAAATCTGGAAAATTGCTAATTATTAATTTTTTGAACTAAATTAATATCATTTATTTTCCAATTGCCTAAAGAATACTCAAAAGTATATTTTCCATAAAAAAATCCATCATACGAGTTTTCTTTTTTTAATTGTTCTTTTCTAGAATAATCGGATTTTTCATTAATTTCTACATTAACTTCGACATTCCCATCTTTTTTCTTATTAAAAGATTCAATCTTAAAATAATAAGTATTTATTTCTTTATGTGCATTATCGTTCTGAGCAGATCTTAAATGACCTTTAACATCTTTAAGGGCCTTTCCTGTTAAAAAAGATAAAATTTCTTGATTATTTTCATTTGGGTCAGCAAATATTTTAATTTTTAGCTCTTTCCAATTTAAAAGAAGAGTGCTAATTTTATCTTTTTCTTCAGAGCTTAAATTGTTAGTTTCATTGTTAGTATTATCAGAAGATGAAAGGTTTGAGGGTTTAATATCAGAAGGAATAATACTTGGTAAAGATGTTTCTTTAACTTCAGTTACCGTGACAATTGGGTTATTGGAAGGAGTATTATTATTTTGAGTTCTGAATGCTTGTTGGTTATTATTGTCAACTTTTTTATTATTTAAATACGAATAGATTGTTAGAGTACCTATGAAAACTAAAAATATTCCGATAATTAGTTTTTGTTGATGATTTTTTATTTGGATTTTATTTACAGTTTTTTCTTCAAGGTTTGAGGTATTTAATTTTTTTGTTTCTTCTTTAATTTGCTCTTCATAAATAATAAATTTACCTTTACAGTTAAAACCAGCACATTTGGAATCATTTTTTTTCCAACATTCATCATGATGGGGTAATTTACATTCAGGGCAATAAAAAACAATACCATCTATTTCAGAAAAACAGTATTGACAGTGCATATTTTCCTACTTATCTGATATTAATATTATATTATTGTATAGGTATATTTTATCTTATTTAAAAAGTATTTCAAGGGTAGTTGTCATTATTCTCCTTTACCTTATCTAAACTAACAAATTTTTCACTATTAGTAACAAATGCTTTAGGAATATCATCCTGATTTCCAACATTACTATAATTATTTACTATATCTTTTATAGAAGTTTGAGCATCCTCTTTATTCTCAAATTTACCTATTATTACAGTGTAATAGCACTTATTTGTTGATTCTATACATTTACCTACTACCTGACTTTCGGGTATATTATTGCTTATTGCCAAAGCTATGTCATAAGATTCTTTAGATGCTACCTGAACTGTATAATATTTTTCTAATAATGGCTCACTAACAGGTAAAGATGTAGGCAATGGTGTTTGAATTGGCTCAGATGAAGGAGCACTAATAACGGAATTTCTTTCTTGATTCTCCTTAACTATATCTAAGCTAACAAATCTTTCACTTTTCGTTATAAATGCATTGGGGACATCTCCATATTTACTGATATCATTATATTTACTTTTTATTTCGTTCATATAAATTTCTGCATCTTTGTTATCAGCAAATTTACCTACTATAACTATGTAATAGCATTTATTCGCTGATTCTGTACATTTACCTACTACCTGACTATCAGGTAAATTATTACTTATTCCCAAAGCAATATCATAAGATTTTTCAGATGCAACCTGAACTGTATAATAATCAGTTAACAATGGGTCACTTACAGGTAATGGTCTATTTGACGGTGTTTGAATTGGTTCAGGGTTACTATTATCTGTACTCACAGTTTCTTGTAATTTTTCAGGATTATTTATTGAGGTTGGTTCGGGCTGAGTGATAGTTGTTACTATATTTGGTTGTTTATTTTCTAAAAATAATTTGGCCGCCATAATACAAATAATAACTATGAGAATA
>CAYRDV010000153.1:0-13156 GCA_964422885.1 uncultured Candidatus Sericytochromatia bacterium | reverse complement strand
CTCCACAACAACAGCAGCAATATGTCCAGGGACAAATGCCTCCACCTAACCAGCAGCAGCAATATATGCAGGGGCAAATGCCTCCACCTAACCAGCAGCAGCAATATGGGACTAATCCACTTAATCAAAGTTATGGCATGGGGCAGATGACTCCACAACAACAGCAGCAATATGTCCAGGGACAAATGCCTCCACCTAACCAGCAGCAGCAATATATGCAGGGGCAAATGCCTCCACCTAACCAGCAGCAGCAATATGGGACTAATCCACTTAATCAAAGTTATGGCATGGGGCAGATGACTCCACAACAACAGCAGCAATATGTCCAGGGACAAATGCCTCCTAACCAGCAACAATATATGCAGGGACAAATGCCTCCTAACCAGCAGCAATATATGCAGGGACAAATGCCTCCTAACCAGCAACAGCAATATGGAATGAATGCATATGATGAGTTTTCTTCAAAAATTTTATCATCTCAAAATTCACCTGGCCAGCAACAGCACCAGTATGGGGATCAGATTATTGACGCTTATCGTAACCCTGAAGCATTCGTAATTGATGAGTCATCTGGAGCCTTAGGCATTAATATAGGGCGCTCTAACAGAAGCGAAGTTCTGACTATTATGAAAAAATATAGTAAATTTGCCAACTCGGCAGGGCAACAGGGACCTAAACAAGTTAATTATAATGATATCGGTCTGACAATATTTTTTAATGATCAAAAAATTGTAAAAGGCTTAACTTTTGGAAAACATTATAAAGGTTATACCAGAGGTGGACTAAAAATAGGCGATACCATAAACAGAGCAATTCAGATTTATGGGGAACCTATTTATAAGACAATTCTTAGTGCAGTTTGGAAAGATTTGGCTGTTTTTTGTGAAGAAGCAAATAAAATTGCATCCATCCGAATACAAAGCTAGATAAAATGTACCCTTCGACTCCGCTCAGGGTTCGCCCTGTTCATTGAGCGGGGCCGAAATGAACAATGGTAGTTTTTCCAAATCAATGAATAAACATATTTCTTAGCTTTAAAGGATCCAGACCAAAATCAGCAACAGGATTTTGATAGATAAAATAATCATCTGATACCCACTCAATTTCATTACTATCCGGATCAAAACCTATTACCCAATAAAAAGCTCCCTTTATCAGATAGTCTTCATCATCAACCATTGATTCTGCCAAAAAGTGTGAGCTGTGCTTTTGTAATTGAAGATGTTGTTTTAATATATTTTTAAACATTTCATTAAAGACTTCTTTGGAAATATTAGTTAGGCTTTTACAGGCAATTTCCATATCATCTCTGGCAAGAGCCATTGCTGGAGGATAGTTTTTTGCAGAATACAGAAGTATTTCCAATTCTTCAGAAACTGGTTCTATACTGTCATTAAACTCATAATCTTCTGGTAAATCACATTCAAATAAAGCCCAATTTGAAATTTCAGGCGTACCCGCTAAGAGTAAAAAAGGCACATCCTCAGGTAATTTTGGCATTTTTCCTTCCTGAAGATCTTCCCATTCAATAAAACAGTAGTAATCCATATTCCTTTATAAAAATATCTTAATTAAGAAAAGCTTTTAAGAATCCCTGTAGATTTTAATTTTACCCATTTATTACCAATACTGATAGTTAATTCCTCGTGCATTTTAACCATTCCAATACCTAAAGCATACCAGTAATACAAATTATCTTCCTTGCCATTTTGATAACGTAAATGATGATGAACTTTAATAGAATCAAATGAGCCAGCAGGAGTGTCAAGATTTTCATAACCAGTTATTTGTATTTGCTCAGTGCCACCTTGAAAAATACGCCCTTCCCAGGTAGTACCGGATACTAAAGGTGTTTTTAGAATAATTATGGAATCTTTTCCTTTTATCTGACTTATAGATTCCGGTTGTAACGCATTAAAAACAGACTGTTGAATATATCTTGATAATTCGATGTTTTCCTGATTTATTTTGGCCATTGTCTGATTTGGTTGAATTGTTGAATCAGGGTAAAATCTTTTTAAAACAGCACTTTCATCCTTTTGAGAATAGTTAATAACTGTCATGCTCATTTCTTTAAATTTTGTATTTGGCTGCTCATCCTGAAACTGTTCAAGTTTATAAGTCCATGTACGCCCTAGAGTAACAGGATAATAATCTGATAACCCTTGTTTTGAATAAGTTTTGATAGAACTATCAATAGTATTAATATTTTGTTGATTATTACAGCTTGTACAAATCAAAAATAAAAAATAAAATCCAAAAAATATTACTTTTTTTATTTTCATTCCTTAGTCCTTTAATTATATTAACCTAATTATATAGGAGCTTAGGTTTAAAACCAACAATCCAAAAATTTTAAAAAAGCAAAAAAGCCTGAGTTAGTCAGGCTTTTTTGCTTTTTTATTTATTTATTTAATCGTATTATTGAGATCATCCTGAGCAGATAATGTTACCTTGATAGCAGCAAGGGTTGAAGGGAAAAATCTTTGTAAAATACCAAGATTTGCCAGGCTATCTACAGTATTAGCGTTACTTGCTTCCAGATTTTGATCTCTTAACAAACCCATTTGATTTTTATCTGGATAATCAATTTTCATTCTTCCTGCTGATTCAGTAGCTTCATATATTTCTCCTCCTTTAGAGGAAGACTGAAGACCGCCAAGGTTTGGGAAAGTACCCAAAGCCAATTGTTTACCTTCTTTAGAAAGTTGAGTATCATTAAATAAAATTCCATTTGCAGAAAAGTGAATTTTATCGTCAATATTACCTAATCCATCATAAGTTCTTTTATCAGTTTTAATTAAATTGCCTTTTGAGTCCATACTGGCAACAAACATTCCTTTATCATTTGTCAGAAAACCATCATTATTAAAGAAAAAATTTCCTTTTCTGGAAAAATAAAGCTTTCTTTCGCTTTCAGGAATACCTACAGGTCCTGTACTTTCTTTAAAATTTAAATTTGATGCACCTGGTTGAATAGCCGCATTTGTAAGTTTCATGGCATCAAGAAAATTTGTTGTTGCTCCACCGCCAAAAACGATTGGGCTACCAGGAATACCTGTATTATTAGTTAATGTTACTGAGTTATGAACATCATCATAAACACCAGTAACTTCACCACCAGGAAAAGGGACTGTTGCCGTAGCAGCAGCAATTTTATTCAAGACATCATTAAGAGAATCTGTACTTACATTTACGGAAACATTTTGCCCATTAACAGTAAAATTTCCACTTGTAATTGGAGTATCAAAACGATTGGCAGTGTTCAGATCTGAAAGTTTCTTGGTAGGATCAATTGAAGCTTTAAAGGTATCATCAAAAAGAACAAAAAATCCCCTGCCTTGAATAGCAAGATCAGTTTGGTGTTCTGTTGGTAAAAGAGCTCCCTGGGAAAAATTTGTTCTGGCATAAAAGTCATTACCAATACTATTAGGGCCATTATCGTTAGAATCGATAAAGCCTTCTTTTCTTTTGTAACCATTTACAACAGTACCAGCGACATTTCCGCTTTCCAGTCCAACAAGATTTAAAACATTTTTTATAGCACTTAAAATCATATTTACCCCCTAAAATTCTGAGTGGTTTTAACTATATAGTATTACATTTTAAGAATTATTTGCTCAATAATTGATTAAATTAGGGCATTTTATTATTAAATGAGTATTAAATTTTAGTTGCAATAATTTATCTTCCAAGTGAAGACAAAGTTGTAGAAATAGAAGATACCGGCTGAGAGGTAACAAGGTCAAATGCAAGTTTTATTTCATGTTCTGGAATATCCAGAAAGGCATTTACAACTTCTGGATCAAACATTTTACCCATATACTTTCTGATTTCATGTCTTGCAAAACTGTCAGGAAGTGCTTTTCTGTATGCCCGATCTGAGGTAATAGCATCATAAGTATCAGCAACAGCAATAACTCTTGCACCCAGAGGAATGTCCCCTTTATTCAGACTATCAGGATACCCGTTTCCGTCATATCTTTCATGATGAAATCTGGCAAGTGGTGCAACTTCCTTTAGGGTAGTAAAATTTTGGATAAGGGCACAGGAAATAACAGGATGTCTCTTAATCACTTTATATTCATCATCAGAAAGGCCTGATGGTTTATCAAGTAATTCTCTGGGAATACCCACTTTTCCAGAATCATGGAGCAAAGCACCCTGTTCAATTAAGGTTCTGTATTCACGCTCTATTCCCATTCGTTGTGAGATCAGGCTTGAAAGAACCATAACACGTCTTGAATGACCATGGGTATATTTATGTTTAGCATCAATTACCTGAGCAATAACATTTAAAGCAATTTCCACATAATCACCTTTTACATCCTGTAATTTAGCAATTTCATAGGTATCAAGACCAATTGCAGACCACTCTTCATCTTTAAAATTATCAGGAGTCCATAACTCCGCATTTTTTAAAAGTTTTAAAAATATTTCGACTAATTCTGGATTGAATTTTTTCCCACTCATTGCTTTAAGATAATCCCAAACAATATTATTATCTTTTTCGGTTGCACTCATAACATAAAAAGCATCAAAAAGGCTTATAATACCAGCTTCAACAGGTATTTCCTTACCTTTTAATTTATCGGGAAAACCACTGCCATCCCAGCATTCATGATGCCACCGGATAATTTTTGTGACTCCATCAAGAGTAGGGATCAGTGAGACAATTCTTGAACCAACAATTGTATGATGAGGATTTCCTTTAAATTCAGTAATATATTGCGGTATTTTTTCATCTTCGCTGGTTGGAAGGCCAACTTCACCAATATCATGTAGTAAGCCACCATAAAATATATTTCGGAGACATTCAATTGAGAGATCAAGTTCATTACCAAGCTGAACTCCTGAAAGTGCTACCCGGTAATTATTTTGGAGCTTATAACCTTCTGCAAGATCAACAACCATAGCCAGAAACTTAATAATATCTTTAAATTTTCTTCTTTCATTACCAGGAATAAAACGAGAAATTGTTAAGTTATTGTTAGGTAACACTTCTTTACTCCAAAAAATAATAATACCCTGAAAAGGTCTACTACTAGTATTTATTTAAATCTTTTCAACAAAAATAAATACAAAAAAGTTATTAAACTTATCTCTATTATATCTGAAAAAGGTAATTAATTAAATTATAATTTGTGTATTTATATGTTAATTATTTAATATTTTCAATCCCCATTGATTTTTCTTTTTCAATTATTTTATCCAATGATTCCCTATGAAACTTTACTGTTAATCCCTCAGGAAAGCTTATTTTTACATCCGGGTTGATTGGATCATTGATATTTGAAATATCAAATTCTAAATTTGAGTACCTTTTAATAAAATTCTCCAGTGATTCATTTATTACAAATTCAACATGCTCCAACCCGCTTTGATAATTTTTTCCAGGTTTTGGAGCAGGTAATTCGATCATCGGTATTTCAAAATTCTTGTAAATTAATGATTTATGAAATGCAAAAGTAGAAATCAACCTCCCATTAACTTCTGACTCAATTAATAATTTTCCATATTTATCAAACTCTTCTTTTTTATTGTAATATTCTTCCAAAGAACCCGTGCGATAACATAGATGATCCAGAAAGTAATTATCAGTACTTATTCCTACAATTTTAAGATTATCAAAAATCTGTTGCAAAAATAATAAGGAGTCTTTTAATAATTTATCCATTCTTTTAATCCATAATTTAATACTTAACAAATATCAGAATTTCATAGTAGCATAGTATTTTTTTCGGTAGAAATAAAGAATTATTCAACTATTGACATCAAGGCATTGTTAAAATAAAATACTTTTTCAATAAAATCAAAAGCCAGGAGCTATCATGCCAGAAAAGTAATAAGTAAGAGGTTTTTATTTTTATATTTATGTTTACTTATTAGGAGAATTTTCATGGCACATTCAGAACTATTGTCCAAATTACGTTCAGCTATTAAAACAGCAATATTTTTAAATAATAATAAAGATATTTCGATAGAAGAGTTAGCAAAGATAAAAAACCAAAAAAGACTTTCCCGCAGAACATTTTTAAAATCATCATTGGTAACTGGTGGGCTACTTTTACCATCCAGATATGTATTTGCCAAAGATCGCCTTTCTCCCAAAGTCGTAATTGTAGGTGCAGGAATCTCCGGTTTAAATGCAGCTTATAAATTAAAAAAGGCTGGTATTTACGCAAAAGTATTTGAGGCTTCAAAAAGAACTGGCGGACGAATTTTAACAGTAAAAAACATGATCGCTGAAGGTTCTACAACTGAGTTTGGAGCAGAATTTATTGATTCAGGACATTCTGAAATGCATGGCTTAGTCAAAGAATTCGGTTTTGATCTGGTAGATGTACAAAGACCAGGCGAAAGAGATTATAAAGATACCTATTTTTTTGGTGGAAAAATACATAGTGAAAAAGAATTCATAGAAGAAATTAAGCCTTTTGCAGATCAACTTAATACTGATTTTACATATTATGCCAATCAGAATATGGAAATGTTGAAAAAATTTGATAAGTTATCCATAGCTGAATATCTAAAAAAAGTGGGAATTTCCGGTTGGGTATATGATTTGCTTGATGCAGCGTATTGCACTGATTTTGGTGCAGATATAGATGAGCAGTCAGCAATTAATTTTATTGATTTTGCCCTGATTAAACAACCCGAAAAAGAATTAATAATGTTTGGCGAAAGTGATGAAAGATTTAAAATAAAAGGTGGCAATCAGATGATTGTTGATCAGCTTTATCATAGGGTAAGAGAACAGGTAAAGCTTGAACATATATTAGAATCTGTAACCAGTAATGGCAGTGGTTATAAACTTGGTTTTCAAATGCCAAACGGTTCAGTTTCAGAAGTAAATGCAGACTATTTGATTTTGGCTATACCATTAAGTATTTTAAAAGAAATTAAATTTAAAGTTGATTTACCACCTGGCAAGAAAAAAGCAATTCATGAGATTCCAATGGGTAAAAATGATAAGTTTTTTGTTGGATTTAAAGATAAACCCTGGAGAGAAAAAGGATTAAACGGTAATTTTTATACAGATGAAAGTTTTCAGTGTGGCTGGGACCATACACGGCTGCAAAAAGCAAAAGAAGCAGGTTATACATTTTTTCTGGGAGGAAGAAGAGTAACACAGGCAAAATTAACCGCAGAACAGACCTTAAAATATGTAAATGAGTTAAATAAGGCATACCCTGAAGTAAAAGATTTGTATACGGGTAAAAGGAATTATTCTAACTGGTGTGGCAATAAATATATTAAAGGTAGTTTCAGTGTATTTCTTAAAGGTCAGAAAATGGGCCTTGCCCAGGAACTTAAAAAACCAGTTGGTAACATCTTCTTTGCAGGTGAGCAGGCAAGTATGGAGGATAACGGATATATGAATGGGGGAGCTGAAACAGGAAGAACATCAGCTGAAGCAATAATAAAAAGAATCAAAAGGTAAAAGGGTTTTCCTCTTGTACCTCAACTCTAATATTTCACTTAGAAAATAATTTTTCAGGGAGATGAAAATGACAAATAAAGATGACAGCCAGGATCTAGCAGCATTTGGTTACAAACAGGAGCTGGATCGGACACTGGGAGGTTTTTCTTCTTTTGCTGCCGGATTTTCCTATATCTCTATTCTGACAGGTATGTTCCAGCTTTTTTATATCGGTTTTGGTTTTGGTGGACCAGCCTTTTTCTGGTCATGGCCACTGATTTTCTTTGGTCAGTTTCTGGTTGGTTTATGTTTTGCTGAATTATCAGCACATTATCCTCTTTCTGGCAGTGTTTACCAATGGTCAAAACAAGTTGGTTCAAAAATGGCTGGTTGGGTAACAGGCTGGATTTATCTTTTTTGTCTGATTGTTACTCTGGCAGCAGTTGCTCTGGCGTTACAAACAACATTACCACAGATTAGTCCATCTTTTCAGTTTATCGGAAATATAAACAATCCTGTAGATAGTGCCAAAAATGCAGTTTTATTGGGCTGTATTTTGGTAATTTTTACAACTATTGTTAATTCTATTGGCGTAGGGTTACTGGCAAATCTGAATAATATAGGTGTTTTTGCAGAGTTAGTTGGTGTAGTACTATTAATTATCCTTTTTACTTTTCATTTTGAAAGAGGACCCGGAATTGTTTTTGAAACACTTGGAAAAGAAGGAACAGGAAGTTATATTGGTCCTTTTCTGGCAGCAGCATTAACATCTTCATATGTATTATTCGGTTATGATACAGCTGGTTCTTTGGCAGAAGAAACAACAGAACCAAGAAAAAAGGTTCCCTGGGCTATAATACAGGCATTATCAGCAGCAGGTCTGATGGGAGCCTTTGTAATGTTATTTGCTCTGATGGCTGTCAAAAACATTAATATGCCTGAGTTAGCAATGTCATCAGGTGGTTTACCATTTATTGTAAAAAATGTCCTTGGTGAAACTCTTGGTAATATTTTTTTAATTGATGTAATCATGGCTATTACAGCATGTGCTCTGGCAGTACAGACCGGAACAGTAAGGCTGATGTTTTCAATGGCCCGTGACAATACATTACCATTTAGCCATATCCTTTCTCATGTATCAGGAAAATCTAAAACACCTATAGTTCCGGCAATCATAACAGGCTCTCTGGCCATCATGATTTTAATATTGAATGTAAATATCCCCAAAATTATCAGCCTAGTTACTTCTATGGCTGTATTATGGGCCAATCTTGCCTATCTTTGTGTAACAGTTTCTCTCTTACGAATGAGGCTAAAGGGTTGGCCTGGAAAAGGTGGGTCAGGCATTAAAAATATTTTTAGCCTTGGGAAATGGGGGCTGCCAATAAATATAGCAGCAGTTATCTTTGGCATAACAATTGTCCTAAATCTTGCCTGGCCAAGAGCTGATGTTTATGGCACAGACTGGTATCAGTTATATGCAGCTCCAATATTCACTGGAATTTTACTTGGGGTAGGTGGTCTATACTATTTACTGGTACAACATAAAAAGGCAGAAATTTTGCCAGAGCACAGTGTTAGCTCCAATGAGTCAGATGAAGATACTTAAAATCCAGAAATATTTTTTCTTTAAGTAATCCTGAGCATTGGCATTAAAGATTTTTTGAGCTACACTTTACTCCAAATATTAGGACTTTTATTATTAGGTTACTATTGATAATTTTTTTGATAAAAATTTGCTCCTGAAAATCACTAATAGAAACTAATAGTAAATTTCAATCATGCTTTTCAAAGGAGATTAGTAATGCAAATTCCCGATTATGTAAAAAATAAGAAACTCATTTCATGGGTAGAGGAAACCGCAGAACTTTGCAAACCAGATAATATTTATTGGTGTAATGGTTCTGATGAAGAATATAACCAGTTATGTGAACAACTAGTAAATTCAGGAACTTTTGTAAAACTAAATCCTGAAAAAAAACCTAATAGCTATCTGGCATTATCAGACCCCAGTGACGTAGCAAGAGTAGAAGACCGGACATTTATCTGTAGTCACCGTAAGGATGATGCTGGCCCAACAAATAACTGGGTTGCTCCGGCATTAATGAGAAAAAAGCTCAATAAATTATTTGAAGGCTGTATGAAAGGCCGAACAATGTATGTTGTACCTTTCAGCATGGGGCCTCTGGGTTCAAATATTTCCCATATTGGTGTTGAAATATCTGATTCCGCCTATGTTGCAGTTAATATGAAAATTATGACCAGAATGGGTAAAAAGGTGCTGGATGTTCTTGGTGATAAAGATTTTGTAAAAGCACTTCATTCTGTGGGAATGCCTCTTGAACCAGGACAGAAAGATATACCCTGGCCATGTAATAAGGCAGAAAAAGATATAGTTCATTTTCCTGAAGACAGGTCAATTGTTTCCTATGGTAGTGGTTATGGTGGTAATGCCCTGTTAGGTAAAAAATGTTTTGCTTTAAGAATTGCTTCTACTATGGCCCGAGAAGAAGGTTGGTTAGCTGAGCATATGCTGATTATGGGAATTGAATCACCCGAAGGCAAGAAAAATTATGTTACAGCAGCATTTCCAAGTGCCTGCGGAAAAACAAATTTTGCCATGATGATCCCTCCTGCCGCAATGGAAGGTTGGAAAATAACCACTGTAGGTGATGATATTGCCTGGTTAAAAGAAGGTGATGATGGTAAATTATATGCAATTAATCCAGAAGCTGGTTATTTTGGTGTTGCACCAGGAACAAATTCTAAGACAAATCCAAATGCAATGGCTTCGTTAAGTAAAAATACGATTTTTACCAATGTGGCCCTTACTTCTGATGGTGATGTCTGGTGGGAAGGTCTTACCAGTACGCCTCCGGAAGGTCTTATTGACTGGCAGGGTAATGCTTATGATCCCAAATCAGGAAAACCGGCAGCTCATCCCAATGCCCGTTTTACATCACCAGCAAGCCAATGTCCCTCAATCGATCCAGAATGGGAAAATCCCAGGGGAGTGCCAATCAGTGCAATAATCTTTGGTGGACGCAGAAGTACTGTTGTTCCTCTTGTTTATCAGGCCTTCAACTGGAATTTCGGGGTTTATATGGCTGCCACGATGGGTTCGGAAATGACTGCGGCTGCGGCAGGAACAATCGGTCAGGTCAGAAGAGATCCCTTTGCCATGATTCCTTTTATGGGTTATCATGCTGCTGACTATTTTGCTCACTGGCTTAACTTCGGCAGAAATCTGGCAGAACCGCCAAGAATATTTGGTGTTAACTGGTTTAGAAAAGATGAAAATGGTAAATTTATCTGGCCTGGATTTGGTGAAAATACCAGGGTTCTTCAATGGATAATCAGTAGGATTAATGGTAAGGTATCTGCCGTTGAAAGTCCTCTCGGCTGGGTTCCTCATTTTGAAGATATAGATTGGAATGGGCTTGATTTCAGTAAGGAAGACTTTTATAAAATCATGTCAGTTGAAAGAGAAGCCTGGAAACTGGAAGTTCTTTCGCATGAAGAATTGTTTATGAGACTCTATGATAAACTGCCAAAAGAATTTATCTGGATGAAGGAACTTATATTATCAAGCTTATGGCGTTCTCCTGAGAAATGGGAACTAGCCCACGACGAGTTACTTTAAAATAAAAAAGAGCTGTTTTAATTAAAACAGCTCTTTTTTTATTTATAATCAAACTTAACTTTAAAACCATTTTTTGGTTCAGGTGGTAACATTTCCCATTTATATTCAGGGTTTTTATCTTGTAAATCCCACTTGTACTTCCTCAATAGGACAATTATAAACATTGCCATAAAATACGTTGTATAGTCAAGACCTGCACACCTGTGATCAAGCTCATCTCCAGCCCCTTGAGGAACAAAGGCATGTTTATGCTTTTTGTGTTCAGCTCTTTCATCCGAGAAACGCTCAGGATCAAATTTTAGAGGCTCTGTGTAAGTATTTTTATCAATATTTGTTGAACGTAAGGCCCATATTATAGTACAACCTTCAGGTACGGTATATCCTTTAAATTCAAAAGTTTGATTAGCAATGCTAAAAACATTAGGCACAATAGGGCAAAGCCTCTTTATTTCCATAATAACCTGATTAAGATAAGTCATTTTATTAATAATTTCAATTGTAACCGGGCCATCAGGAGAATTATTTTTTATTTCTGTTTCTAGTTTTTCTCTGATATCTGAATTTTTTGAGAGCTCAATAAGTGTAGTGACAAACTCTGAAAATATGATAAATCCTGCTATTACTAAGTGGTGAATTTCTAATTTTACATCACTCTCAGGTATTTTTATTTCCGTACTCGGAAACAGGGGCCCCTTTAGGGGAATTATTTCCGTACTCGGAAACAGGGGCCCCTCCTTTAGGGGAGTTATTTCAGAATTATAATTAAGAATAGCAGATAATCCATCATTAAATTTTTCTTTACGATGTTCAGAAATTATTCTTTCAAATGTCTGAAAAATTCGTTCCCTTGCCTTTAAGGATTTATTAAATACAGAACCCGAAATATTGACTGGTAAACAGGAGAAACCTTTAGTCAAAATTGTATAATTATCACTAAGAGCATAAATATCGGATTTTGATCTTAAGCCAAATATATTAGTACAAATGGCTTCAATTGAGAGGTTTTTTGATACGTTAATAAAATTAAAATAATCTTTTTTTTCCCATCTTTCAAAATTACTCTCAACAATATTTTGCATATCAGGCAAATATGAAGCCATCAAAGAATAACTAAATGCCTGCATTATATTTATCTTACGATTTTTATGAGTTTCAGAATCCAAAAGAGGCAAGCTTTTTCCTCCAAATAGCTCCTGTATATGTTTGGGCATGGAACCAGCTCTTTTGCAATATTGTTTATTTAACAATACCTCGCATGATTCAGGACCTGAGATAATTACAGCTTTACGCCCAAGGATGTTTGTTTTGGATATAGGGCCATATTTTTGCACACGTTCTTCAAGAAAAGCAAATGGGTTTTTGATAAATGCCAGCGTTTCTCCTATTAAAGGCAAACCAGAATTTCCAAGCAAAGGTGGGGTTAAAGTATTTGTAGAAACCATAATTTATATAAAAAATATGAATATTAATTTGATAAATTATATCATTTTATTAATATTAAGAACATATTGGACTTTTAGCCGGATTATTTTGATAAAAAACCCGTGATAATATCATGTACTGTATCTGGTTGCTCTACATGCATCCAATGTCCGGCACCTTCGATTTTAATTATTTCAGAATTAACAAAAATCCTTTTGATTAAAGGATAATCACCATCAGTAATATAATTTGAGTTAGCTCCCTGGATAAAAAGTGTTTCTTTAGTAAATTTATCTTTTTCGGTAAAGTATCCACCAATTGTACCCAGATTTTTATTCAGCGATTCAAGGTTTAGTTTCCAGTCAAAAGTCATATCATCTTTTCGGAAAAGGTTTTTTAATAAAAACTGTCTTATCTGTTTATGTTTTATTTTTAATGCAAGCAGTTCGTCAGCTTCTTCACGGCTTTTTATTTTTGTAATATCAATTGACATTAGGGCTTCAATCAAATATTTACTTTTGGGTTTATAAATTTTAGGAGCCATATCCACTACAATCAACTTATCAATCTTATCAGGAAAGTCAATTGCAAATTTCATAACTACCTTGCCACCCATAGAGTGACCAAGAAACGAAGCAACAGGTATATTATGATCTATTACAAACTCA
>CAYRDV010000152.1:0-13169 GCA_964422885.1 uncultured Candidatus Sericytochromatia bacterium | reverse complement strand
GTCTTCTACAACTATAAAAGGTAAAGTAGAGTTTCCAACTCTCCCAAGCCCTCTCTTGAGAAAAGAGGGAGTAAAAAAGGAGTTTTCAACCAAAGCGACAATTACTCAGGTTGGACAATTTGCCACTGTTTCAGTGCTTAATCCACCAAACCATCCGACTGCTCCAAATAAAGCGATTGCAACAGGGTTAACCGATACAAACGGTCTATTCAGCATTAATCCTACTCAGACTTTTACCTCTGGTGATATTTTCATTCTTGATGCTATTAAACGTATCGGTAGTGGTGGAAAAGACCTTATTGGTTTAAGTACTTATATCAAATGGACAGGTAGTGCCTGGCAAAGTATGACTACTCCAAATCTTAGAATAAATACAAAAACAACAGCTTTAACAATTATTGCTGACGCACAATCAGCCAATGTTACACCTCTAGCAACCATTAACACAATGGATACATCAGGGGCAACAACAATTGCTTCAACAATTAATGCAAATGTTACTTCAACATTAATAGATGCAGTTTCTGTTCTTGCCGATAGTGTAATTACCAGAGACGGAGACCCTGTTCATTACATCAAATATGAATATAATAGCTACGTTATTGTAAACCCCGATATTATAAATTAGATTTTATAAAGTTGAGAAAGATTAATATGAAAAAAAAATTTCTTGTTCCATCAGTTTTATCAGTTATCTTAATCTTCTTTAGTGCCTGCCAGCAAATTACTCCATCATTACCTGAACAAAAAGTAAGGATTATTCAACAAAAATCTATTCCTCCCATTAGTGGTGTTGTTCAGTTTCCTGAACTGAATCATTCTCCTGAAAAAAAAATTAATAAAGGGAATATCATCAAGGCTCCATTCGACAAACTAAGTACAAATGTTGTAAAAAAAGAAACAGAAAATAATCTGGTTACTAAACGGGAAGTGATTAATTTAGGGTATCCCCGGCCAGTTCGCCCTTTTGCAAAGGAAGGATTTGATAAAAGAAACAGAACCTGGAAAAGTGAGCTTTCTTCAGGTTACACCTTTCCGGTATCAGATAACCAGAATAATCCTAAATCATCTTTCTCTACCAAAGCAACTATTACAGATGTTGCCTCCTTTGCCACAATTTCAATTATTAATCCTTCAAATCATCCTTCTGCTCCAAATAAAACTTTAATTACCGGAATCACTGACACTAATGGTGTGTTCAGTCTTATGCCAAATGTTGTTTTTACACCTGCAACCGGAGATATATTTGTTTTGGAAGCAACAAAACGTATTGGCAGAACAGGTAAAGATAATATCAGCCTTAGAACTTTTATCCGTTGGGCTGGTTCAAAATGGGAAAGTATTACCACACCTAATTTTTACATTAATTTAAAAACAACAGCTCTGACTATTATTGCTGATTCTCAGCCAGGTGATGTTACTCCTGCAAATACGATTAATACAATGGATGTTTCAGGACCAACAACAGTTCCTTCAACAATTAATGCCAATGTTACTTCAACATTAATAACCACTGTTTCAAATCTGGTTGGTGATGTCCTGACCAAAAATGCAGATCCAGTACAATACATTAAATATCAGAGTAGCCAGTATGTAATTGCTAATCCGACTCCGGTTACAGCCCCGGAAGTTTATACTATTTATCCCAGATTAGGAAAAGTAGGGGATACTATTATGATCGGTGGGAAGAATTTTAGCACCAATATATCTGATAATATAGTAACTATAAATGGGGTTCAGGCAACTGTAACAAAAGCATTACCTGACAGACTGCATATTACAGTCCCTTCAGGGGCAATTACTACTGTAGTTAATGTTCAGACGCCACTTGGGAATAGTAGTAGTCCTGATGTTCTATTTGTAATGAAGGATATTCCTTTAAATACAACAAATAATGTTTCAAATAACAGTGTTATCTCTAAAACTTCTGATATTATTTCTGATATCTATGGTGTTCCCAGTCTTGTCTGGGCAGATGGCTCAACAACAAATTCTTTACTTGATATATTTCATTCCCATTGGAATTCAACCAGTTGGTACTCACCAATTGTCAGGGTTACTACCAATGATGCAGCACCAATTAATGGAACATTTAGTGGAGAGACCCCTTCAATTGCCCTGGATAAATTTTCCAGACGCTTTATGGTATATAATCATGGAGCGGATATTTTTATGAAAATTTCCCTAAATGGCATCAGCTGGTCACCAGCTATTGATCTGGGTTTTCAATATAGTTCTAGTCCAGATAGTGATATAAATACACCACAACCGAAAATAGCTATTGGTAAAAATAAATTACACCTTGTTTGGGTTGCTTCAAATGAAATTATATTTGCTCAAACGGATATTACCGATATTATTACTGAGGATAATCAACTTAATTCCAGTTTTGTAAACTGGGATACATTTATTTACTTTTTACCAACTACTGAAGATTCTACTGAGCCTGATATTGTTGCTGACAGCAGGGATATTGCTTATGTAGCCTGGGCGGATAAGCTTAATAATTCTGCAAATTTTTACAGCACAATATATGGCAGATATATTGACTCTACAAATGTAAATTATGTTGCTCTTTCATCTGGTACATCTGATGCCCGTCAACCAAGTATTACTCTGGATAATCAGGATAGGCCGGCTGTTTCCTGGAAACAAACAAGTCAAATCATTTTCACAAAGAGTTTTGATCGGGAAAATGTAAATTCATGGGGTACTAACAAAAATATTTCCAATAATGGAAATGTTAATAGTAACCCGGATATAGCCTGTGATGCAAAAGGATATTGTTATGTAAACTGGGAAAATGGTACTGAGATTTATTATGCTAACTCTACTGATTTAACAACAAATACCTGGAATACCCCGACAAAAATATCCCAATCAACGGGAACAGCAAAAAACCCGGCAATTACACTGGATGAAGTCCGAAATTCGTCACAAATAACCTGGGAAAGTAATGTTACAGATGCAAACTATGATATTTACCATCTCCAGAAAGCGGCAATTACTCCTGCAACAAATAGAATTGCCAAAATAACGACCAATAAAGGGGTAATAAAAATGTTACTTTTGGAAGATGAACTACCTGTAACTACCAAAAATTTTATTGATCTTGCCACTGCTAATTTCTATGATAACCTTACATTTCATAGGTATGAGCCCGGATTTGTAATTCAGGGTGGAGATCCGCTTGGAACCGGAACTGGTGGTTCAGGAACAAATATACCTTTAGAAATTTCTGACCGTTTTAGTTTTGATCGTGATGGGATGGTTGGTATGGCACGTTCTGCTGCTGCTGACAGTGCATCATGTCAATTCTTTTTCACTTTAGCAAACTCTGATTTTCTTGATGGAAACTATTCACTTTTTGCAGTTGTTCTCTCAGGTGGAGATGTTGTCCAGGCATTAAGGGCTGGTGACATAATGACTGATATCGAGATTATCACTCCATAAAAAACAAAGTTCATTTCAAACTGTAGGGAACAGTAACCTCTGTTACTATAGATTTTTAAGGCTATAATATTGTCATGCTCAACTTGATTGGGCATCCACAATCATAAAAGATAGTGATAAATAATTGTTTGTCTAATAAATTTTTATTCGATAAACATTATTTACTTAGATATTAATGTGGGTAGTGGATTCCCGTCTTCACGGGAATGACATAATAGGCAATGCTTTCAGACCTAGGTTGGTGTATATGGGAACAGTCTCAAATATTTCTACTTTAATTTAAAAAAGTTAATAATATAAGGTAAAAATTGTATTTTATAATATTTCAATTTTTTTTATCAGATAATAATATTAACAAATAAACTATAACACCACAGGAATATTATGAAACAAAATATAAAATTATTATTTATTGCATTTATTCTCCAAAATAGTTGTTATTCAACAACCTCACCAACTATTAATAAAAATAATATTGTATCGGAAAAATTTCAAATAGAAAACCCTGATAAAAAAGAAATTACCCCACCTGTTTCAAAAGCGGGTGACTTAGAAATTCTGCCTGTTGAAGAGGCAAATTTTGAATTACCCCAAAAGTTAGGAATACAAACTAAAAATGAAATAAGTATCTTCAATAAAAAAGGAAAATTTGAGCAAAAATTTGAGCTACTAAATAATATCTTTAATAATAATTTTAGTAGTATTAAAGTAAAAAAAGTTTTTGATAAATTTTTAGTTTCCTATCAATATGCAAATTTTACTTTATTTGATTACAAAAATGGGTTAAAAAGAAAAATTTTTGAAGAACCCTATAATCTATATTCCAATATTTTTTATTCAGACAAAATTTCACCAAAAAATAATTTTATTTCGTTTATTAAATATGTCAATAAAGATTATTATGAAGAGTATGATAAAAAGGAATTATTTATTACTGATTTAAAAGGAAGTCTAAAAAAACTTTCAGATATAACTGGTTTTGATTATTCATGGTCAGATGATGAAGAAAAGGTTCTTTTTTCCTTTGAAGGAAATATTTATGTTATTAATTCTGATGGGACAAACAAAATTAAATTAACCGATAATAAAAATTATTTTAGTCGATACCCAAAAGAGGGAGTTAATTTAATTAACCCTGTATTTAGTCCAAATCGAAGTTATATAATTTACACCAAACAAAATAAAGATAATAAGCCTGAAGTATATTTGATGTATTTTGATGGTACTCATCCAATAAAAATTGGATATGGAGGTTATTATCAATGGTTTTCTGATAGTGAAAATTTTATTTATACAAGAATGTCTGATTCAGAATACATCACGTCAATAGTAAATTTAAATGAACCAACTAAAATTAATAACATAGAAAATTTGTTTTTTGAAGAAATGAGTCCTGACCGGGAAAAAATAATTTGTCATAATAAAGATGGAATTGTTACTTTAACTGGTTTAGGAAAAAGTCAGCATTTTATTGAAAGTTACAATAATAATAAATTTACTATTGAAACGCCTATAATATCTCCTGATAGCAAAAAAATTGCCTATAAAGTAATTGATTCCTTATATGTTGGATGGTGTACCGCTGCATCTATTAAAGTTCAATCCAAAAGTTATGGTCTATGTGAGCAGCATTGGGATATAGAGAATCCTACAGCAACTTTATATGTTTCAGATATAGATGGAAAAAATAAAATTAAAATAGCAGAAACTCAAAAAGCGGAAAATAATTCATATTGGGATGTATTAGATGTTTTTTCACTTCGTAATTTAACCTGGTCGGATAATGGAAAGTCTTTTATATTTACAAGTAATGCCTTAAATGCAAAACATATAATATATGATGTTGAAAAAAATAAGCTTTATAAAATAGATTTTGGTTCTGATAAAGAAACAATTTATAACCTATTCTGGTTAAATTAATTTGAACTAACGTAGGTAAATCTGACCTTTTTATCAGGTTTGATAAACTGCTCATCTATATTCCAGGTAGTTACCCCAAAATTACTTTCTGAATTGATAGAAGGGAAAAAATTACCCAGTTTATCACTTGTTGCAATTAGGTTTATCGGTTGTACTGTATAAATAAATGGCAGATGTTTAAGTTCTAATTCCTGAATTTTATAATACAATTTTTTTCTTTTATTAAAATCAAATTCCATTGCAGCTTTTTCTGCAAGAACAGAAATATCTTTTTCCCATGACTGATAAGAGGTTTCATGACTTTTCCAACGTGTACTTTGAGAAGGGTTACCGATATTAAACATATGCATTTTCCCATCTAACTGCCAGATATTTTTATTACTATGAGGATCTGGATCAATACCGGAAAAACCAATAAATATAGCATCCCATTGGAGAGTTTGCTTTATTTTATTCATTATTTCCGAAAATGGTCTGGTTTTATAATTAACTTTTATCCCAAGTTTTTCCCAGCCAGCTTTTATAGCCCTACATGTCCGGTCACGTAAATCATTATCTTCATTGGTGATAAACTCAATCTCTACAGGATTACCTTTTGAATCAAATAAAAGTCCTTTCTGATTATTTTTAAAGCCCGCTTCATGTAATAACTTTTTGGCCTGAAGCAAATTAAAGCTATAGTCGCGCAAAGAATGATTATAAAAAGGACTCTGCCTATGAATCATTGAATTAACAGGTACTGCCAATCCATTATAGACCTTGGCTGCTATTGACTTTTTATCAATTGCATAAGCCAGAGCTTTTCTGAATTTTAAGTTTCTAAACCACTCTGATTTTACAGGATTTACCAACTGCTTATTATTTTTATCTTTTGCCTTTGACTGGTTAAACATTACAAAAGAGTTACTTTTACTCTGGCCGAGATTATAGACTGAATAACCTTTTTTATCATGAGTTGATTGTAAAAGAGTTTCAAACAATCGTGTAGATTCTGTTAACCATAAAGTATCAGTCCCTTTGGTCATAAAACTATAGTATTCCTGATCTTTTCGTGGATCTATATCAAAGGTTACTTTATCAAAATAAGGTAATTGTTTATCATCATGATCTTTTCGCCAATAATTTTTATTTTTTGAAAGTACCACACTTTTTTCCGGAAAATACTTTTCCAGTTCAAAAGGTCCATTACAAACTATATATAATGGGTTTGTTTCTAAATTTCCCCAATTCCAAAGGGGTAATTTTCCATTATCATCTTTCTCTATTAAATAGTCAAAAACATGTTCAGGAATTATTGGAATATTCAGGTTTCTAAGGAAAGGAACAAAGGGTTTTGAGGTCTTAAAGCGAATAGTTAAATTATCTAACTTTTCGACTATCGGAAATTTACCGTTCACTAATAAAGATTCCCGATAATTATTAGGAATATCCGGATTATTAATAATCTGATTAAAAGTAAAAACAACATCATTGGCAGTTAAAGGTACGTCATCAGACCATTGTAATTTTTTTCTTAGCTTAAATAAATATGTTTTTTTGTCTTTTTTTATTTCCCAGGACTCCGCAAGATTAGGGACAATTTCTGAAGTGACAGGATTTATCCTGGTAAGGCCGATATACATCAGATCAAGAATTGATTTGGAGGATGCTTCTGTTGCTAAAAAAAGGTTAAATGTTTTAGGAGGAACTTTTAATATAAAGTTTCTTTGACCTCCATAAAATCCGACTTCTGGTTTGTAAAAGTTATTTTCTTTAAATTTAAAATCTTTGGCAAAAACAAGATTTGACTTTAAATTAATTTCAGAAAAAATTGAAAGAATAAAAATGGTAATTCCCAGAAAGACTTTAATTAATTTCATAATCCATTATCATTAATCCTCTTCAAGAAGGAAAAGTTAAAAAATTTCATTATTTTGTAATTATAATTACAAGTTTGCTCCTGGCTCATTTTTTTCTTCAGATTGTGGTTGTGTTTGTTGCTCTTCTGGTATTGGAGTACTTTCAGCAGAAGGCTGAATATTTTGCTCCTGGTTATTCTGTCCTGGTATATCCGAAGGAATTTCCTGAGCTTCAAGAGGTTCTGACTGACTATTTTCAGGCTCAATCTGTAGTGTTGCATCACTATCTTCAATTTTTATCGGTTCCGAGCTTTGTTCTGGAGCTGACTCTATATTTGAAGCAATAGGTTCAGGATTATCAGTTACCGGTTGAGTATTATTTTCAAGCGGAATAATTTCTTCATTCTTTAGTTTATCTCCTCTGGGAAAATCTTCAGATTTAAATTTCCTGGTAACAACACTCATATACTTTTTCCAGATTGGAGCACAGATTCCTCCTCCACTTGCCCCAATCATTTTTGAACCATTATCATTACCAACCCATACTACAGTCACCATTTTCGGGACATATCCGGCAAACCATGAATCTCTGTAGTTACTGGTAGTACCTGTTTTTCCGGCAACTATTTTACCAGGTAGCATTGCAGCAGCACCAGAACCTCCAGGAGATACAACTGCTTTTAAAACCTGATTAAGAATGTTTATTGCATCTGAATCATAAACCTGATCAAGTTCAGGTTTTGTAAAATCTTCAAGGATATTTCCCTCTTTATCTTCAACTTTTAATATAGGAGTAATGAACCTAACCCGTTTTCCACCAGTTGCAAAAACACCATAAGCAGAGGCCAGCTCAAGAGGACTGACCTCAGATGTACCAAGTGCCAACGAAAGCTCTGGATTTAGTGGACTTTCTATCCCAAGCTCTTTTGCTGTCATAATAACTTTATTAATCCCGGTATTTTCCAGTGTTTTTACAGCAATAGTATTTATTGATTTTTTAACTGCCTGGGTGATTGTCATACTTCCATGAAACTTACCATCATAGTTTCTGGGACTCCAGTTAGGATAATGTATTGGTTCATCATTTACGACAGTGGTTGGTGTTACTACCCCCTCTTTAAATGCGGTCAAATAAACGAATGGTTTAAATGATGAGCCTGGTTGTCTTTTTGCCTGTGTAACCCGGTTAAACTGGCTCTGATAATAATCGATACCACCAACCAGAGCTTTTATATAGCCGGTTGTTGGATCAATAGAAACCAAAGCACCCTGAGTAATATTTCTGCTCTTTAATTTGGCGATTTCTTTAGCAATTATCTTTTCTGCAAGAGCCTGAGCATCTGCATCAAGTGTAGTAAAAATTTTTAGGCCACCCCGACTAATCATTCTCTGTCCATATTTGTCACCAAGTAAAGCTGTTACATAACTTGTAAAATAGGGAAAATTTTGTGAGTAATTATTTTTTAGACCAACCAGATATACAACCTTATTTTTTGCAGCATCAGCTTCTTCCTGAGTAATAAAGTTATTACGGACCATATTTGCCAGAGTTAATGACTGACGCCATTTTGCCAGCTTTATACTTTTATATGGTGAGTAATACTCAGGACTGCTAAGTAAACCTCCAATCAGTGAAGCTTCGGATAGATTTAAATCTTTGGCAGATTTACCAAAAAATAATTTAGCGGCAGATTCCACTCCATAAGCATTATGACCCCAATAAACTTCATTAAGGTACAATTCCAGAATCTGATCTTTAGTGAAATTTCTTTCTATTTTTATTGCTAGTAATATTTCTGAGACTTTCCTATAAAGTGATATTTTCCGTGTCAAAAATATATTTCTGACAAGTTGCTGGGTAATAGTACTTCCTCCACCCTTTACCAGCCTGTCTGTAGGATCAAAAATACTGATCACTGCTCTTGCTGTAGCCTTGATATCTACACCAGTATGGGTAAAAAATCTCTCATCCTCCATTGCAATAACAGCTTCCTGAACATGTTTTGGAATATCAGCCAATTGAACAACTGTGCGGTTTTCTTCTTCATGAAGATTGGCAATTATATTATTATTTATGTCATAAACAATACTAGACTCGTTAGGTATATAAGTTTTTAATTTGGAAATATCAGGAAGAGACAAGGTAAGAATAAATATAGCGAAAGCTCCAAGGGTAAAAAAGATCATCAAACCCAAAAATGAGAGTCGAAATATCTTTTTCCGGTTAAATTTTTTTGAAGCGTTTAACTTTTTTACCTTTTGGTTATTTAATTTAATTTTGTTTTCTTCAGGTTTATCTATTTTCATAAAAATTTTCCACTCAGGTTATACAAACTAAATTATAACTGGTGTATGGAATATATCTAAATTTACTGATTTTGATCAGTGAATAGCAGATGTATTTTATAATAATATTAAAGTGTTTGATATTAAATTTTATCCGGGCAAAATGAAATGAGAGATATTGATATAAAGCTAAATGAAGATGAAATAAATATAATTTTTGATGCCCTGGATGCTCTGGATGACAGGATTGAAAAGCATAATAAGGTAGCAATTCTTGGTCAGATAGATAAAAAAGATATTAAAAACCTGAAAACAAAATTTAAAGATATTTTTGCTCATAAATCTACTAATAATACTGTTGAGCCAACTGAAACTGAAGATGATTTCCTGGCAATTTTTCAGGAAGGATTTAATCCTGTTGCCACTATAAACAATATGGAATTACCTGAGAATGAGCCTAATATTAGTTATATAAACAGTACTTTTTGCCCATAATTTTTTTCAGAAAAACCGTTTTTTTCCTATCATGCTATCATTATCTAGTAGGAGAAAAATTAATATGATTACAATTGATGATAACGCAAGAGAAAAAATTTTTAAGATGATGGGTTCTGATGAAAAACCCAAGCTTGGTATCAAGCTAAAAATCAGTGGAAAAACTGCTGATAAATATCGTCATGATCTTTCTTTTGTTACAAACGAAAATTTACAGGAAACGGATCAGTTTTTAGAATCTAATGCTGTTAAAGTTTATTATGAGCTAGCAGATTCAGAAAAATTAAAGGGAACAAAAGTAACTTATGTTGATGATCCCTGGGAAGGCGGATTTAAAGTAGAAAACCCCAATGTACCAACCTGGGATGATCCAAAAGCAGCCGAAATACAAAAATATATTGAGAACGAAATTAACCCTGGTCTGGCTATGCATGGAGGTTTTGTGGACTTATTGGATGTAAGAAAAGAAACCGTTTATGTAAAAATGGGTGGCGGTTGTCATGGATGCAGTTCCGTTGACGTAACGATGAAACAGGGTATTGAACAAATGATTGTTACTAATTTTCCGGGAATAGCTGAAGTTGTGGATGTGACAGATCATGCCTCAGGAACAAACCCTTATTATCAAAGCTAAATTTTAGAGTACAAAAACAGATAAACCTAGAAGTATCCAAAATAAAAATGTTAAAAGTATTCTGGTTAATTTCATAATTTCCTGGATTAACAACTTACTAAAAAATTAAAATAAGAACTAACGTTTATCTAAACATGCTCTTAAGGATAATATCAGAACCAATTTAGGTCCAATGCGTTTTTCTCACACTTCTGTTCATTCTTTTTTATACGAATTGAACAACGAATATCGAAAGTATTTTAATAATTTTACTGCTTGTATTATAATATCATTCTAATATGTAAAATTTTTAGCATTAATGAAATAATTATGGCAAATCTGTCACCGGAACAAAAAGCAAGAGAAGTTATTGACAAAAAACTTCTTGCTTCCGGTTGGCTTGTTCAGGATAATAAAAAAATTAATTTTAACGAAGGTTTAGGAATTGCAGTAAGAGAATACCAGACTGATTCAGGCCCTGCCGATTATGTTTTATTTATTGATAGAAAGACTATCGGAGTTATTGAAGCTAAAAAAGATGAAGAAGGTCATAGGCTAACTGTTCATGAAGATCAGTCTGAAGATTATGCTCATAGTAAATTAAAATGGTTTCAGAATAATGAACCCCTACCTTTTATTTATGAAAGTACATCAACTATTCAAAAATGGTTAAAAGATAAATCATTAAGAACAAGGGTTTTAGATATTCCTGAATTATCAGAAGAAAACCTGAGAGATTGCCAGATAAAAGCAATAAAAAATTTGGAAAAATCCTTTAAAAATAATAAACCTAAAGCATTAATTCAAATGGCAACTGGTTCTGGTAAAACATTCACAGCAATTACTTCAATTTATAGATTACTTAAGTTTGCAAATACCAGTAGAATCCTTTTTTTGGTAGATACAAAAAATTTAGGAGAACAAGCTGAACAAGAATTTTTAGCTTATCTTCCCAATGATGATAACCGGAAATTTTCAGAACTTTATAATGTACAAAGGCTAAAATCAAGTTATATTCCTAATAATTCTCAAGTTTATATCTGTACAATTCAAAGGCTTTATTCAATACTAAATATAGAAGAAAACCTTCTAAAAGCATCTTCTTTAAGGCAAAGTATTCTCAAAAAAGCCTTTGAAGGTAAACTAGTACCCCAAAACCCGAATGATGAACCCGCTAGTATTTTACTTGAGAGGATAAAAAACTCATCCCCTCAGTCCCCTTCTCTTGCAAAGAGAAGGGGAAGTAAAGAAAAAATAGAGGTTAGCTAATGTTTAATTTGTTTACATCTTCTCCTTATTATCCCCTCTCTTTTCAAGAGAGGGTTGGGGTGAGTTTCTTATGACCGAAATAATAAAAACCACATCCCGAAATCTACGAAAAAAACAGACTAATGCTGAAAATATTTTCTGGCAGTTAGTCAGAAATCGAAAATTTGAAAATAAAAAATTCTACAGGCAACATCCGATTAAATTTGAAATAGATAATGTTGAAAGGTTTTTTATTGCAGATTTTTATTGCCATGAATGTAAACTTGTATTAGAAATTGACGGAAAAATTCATGACCAGCAAAAAGATTATGATGAGCTAAGAACAATTATTATTGAAAAATTAAGCATTAAAGTAATCAGATTTACCAATTATGAAGTAGAAAATGATATTGAAAAAGTTATAACCGATTTGAAAAAAATATTACTCGAAAATAAATCACGAACTGTACCTATTTTTCCTCACCTCTCTTTTCAAGAGAGGGGCCGGGGGTGAGTTTCTTGAAAGAAAGAGTCCTTAAACTTCTACAAAAAAAAGAAAACCTTCAGCTTGAATTTAAAGAAGCTCATAATAAGCTACCATCAAGTTTATTTGAAACTATCTGTGCCATGCTTAATCGTTCTGGTGGAGATATTATTCTCGGTGTTGATAATATAGGTAATATTACAGGTATTGAACCTGATAAAATTGATTCTTTAAAAACAGAACTTGTTACACTCTCAAATAATCCAGAACAATTAAAACCCCCTTTTATACTTTTTCCTCAAGCTTATGAAATCAATGGAAAATGGGTTATTCACGTTCAAGTTCCTGTAAGTTCTCAGGTTCATAAAAAAGCTAATACCGTTTTTGACAGAAGTGATGATGGAGATTTTAAAATTAATGAACCTCACAGGATAGCCGAATTATATAATCAAAAAAGAGCCTATTATACTGAAACTAAAATATATAAATACCTTAAGTTTGAAGACTTTAATAAAAAACTTTTCCCAAGAATAAAAAATCTTATTCGCAGTAATAATCAAAATCATCCATGGTTGAATCTTACTAATGAACAAATGTTAAAAACTTCTGGTTTATGGAGAACAGACCCTCAAACTAAGGAGGAAGGATATACTCTGGCATCTGCCTTATTGTTTGGTAAACCGGAAGTAATCTTGAGTATTGCTCCTTATTATAAAATAGATGCTTTGGTAAGAAAAGTTGATACAGACCGTTATGATGACCGGGAATACATTCAGGTGAATCTTATTGAAGCATATGATAAACTTATGGACTTTATTGCCAAACATTTACC
>CAYRDV010000151.1:0-13211 GCA_964422885.1 uncultured Candidatus Sericytochromatia bacterium | reverse complement strand
CTGCTAACTCCCAGCATTACAGTCTGCATGATCGTACGAGCCTACACGATGCCTGATGGAATCAGATCTGGCTGATGACAAGTGAAGGCGGAGATCCAATCCAACTTACCTATGGTGAGTTTGATTCTGTGTCTCCCAGATGGTCACCGGATGGTAGAAAAATTTCCTATATCTCCAATGAAAAAGGGAATACATCTCTCTGGGTTATGGATATTCCCGGTGGTAAAAAAATAAATTTAACTGCAAAAAAACATAAGTATATGCAGCCAATGGGAAAATTGAAAATTACTGTTACTGATGAAAAAGGGAAGATTATTCCTGCAAGATTATCAGTTACTGACTCTAACGGAAAAGGTCATGGTCCTGTTAATTCATGGCTTCATTCTGATGATTACTTTGATCGTCAAGAAAGAAAATTTGAATATACATATTTTCATACACAGGGTACTTCTGAGTTATTGGTTCCCATTGGAAATAATACAATCGAAGTAACAAAGGGGCTGGAATATTCTCTGATAAATGAGAAAATAAATGTTTCCAGGTTTTCAAAAAATGAAATAAAAATAAAATTAAAAAGAATTACTGACCTAACAAAAAAAGGCTGGTTTAGTGGAGACCTGCATGTACATATGAATTATGGGGGAACCTATCGTAATACCCCCAGAAACCTTGCGTTTCAGGCAAAAGCTGAAGATTTACATGTTGTCGAAAACCTGATTGTCAATAAAGAGCAAAGAATTCCTGACATCTCCTATTTCCGACCTGACCCTGATCCTGTTTCTGATAAAGAAACCTTAATAATGCATTCCCAGGAATACCATACTAGTTTCTGGGGTCATACAGGTTTACTTGGTCTGCAAAATAATTTCCTGCTGCCTGCATATGCTGGTTATATAAATACAGGTGCTGCCAGCCTTTATCCGGCAAATTTTAATATTCTTGATTTAGCTCATGAACAGGGGGCAATTGTCGGTTATGTTCATCCATTTGATACATACCCTGATCCTTCAAAACCTGAAGAGTTATTAACCCATGAATTACCTGTAGATGTTGCATTGGGTAAGGTCGATTATATGGAAATTGTTGCTTTTAGTGACCATCTTGCTACTGCAAAGGTCTGGTATCAATTACTTAATTGTGGTTTTAAAATACCAGCAGGAGCTGGTTCTGATACCATGGCGAATTTTTCTTCTTTACGTGGTCCTGTCGGGATGAATCGGGTTTTTGTAGATACCGGAAAAAAATTAAATCATGCCAATTTTCTGAAAGGAATTAAAGCTGGTAAAACTTTTGCAACAAATGGTCCGTTACTTGATTTCACTATTGGAAAAGCTCATGTTGGTGATGCTCTGAATTTACCACAGGGAAAACATGAACTTATTTTTAGAGCTGAGTTAAAATCTATAGTTCCTGTTGATCATTTTGAAATAATTGGCAATGGAAAAGTAGTTTCCAGCATACCCTTAGGAAAGGATAAAAAATTTGTAAAAGCAATTTTGAAATTACCTGTAGATAAAAGTGGTTGGTATACTTTGAGAGCATACAGTAAAAAGTCTAAACATCCGGTACTTGATATTTACCCTTTTGCAACCACCAGCCCAATTTATGTTTATGTTGGAGCAAAACCTATCCGCTCAATAAATGATGCGAAATACTTTATTAACTGGATTGATCGCCTTGAGGTAGCTGCTAAAGCGCATCAGGGATGGAATACCAGTGAAGAAAAAGAAGAGATTCTAAATATGCTTCAAAGGTCAAAATTTGAATATATGAAAAGAATGGAATAATTAATATAAACTATAAACATGATTCTGTTTGTTGAATTTAGCCTTATTGAAGTTATAATTAAATATAGCTCTAATTTTTTATTAATTTTTAAACTTTGAAAAGCTGAAAATATGAAAAAAAAATTTCTTACTTTTTTAATACTTTCATTCTCACTTAATTCTTGTGCAACTACTACAGTACAACCTAGTTCTTCAGGGATTCCCGGAGATTTACAGGAGCAACTGGACAGAACAACAAATAGTAATACCACTTCCGCAAAAAATGCCCTAACTCAGTCTAAGGTTATTTATGGAGAACTTGTTGGTAGATGGAATTCTGTGAGTCCGATTGATATTGGTGCTTTTGATGATACAAAAAATAAATTGTTGCCTCCGATGTTTATCATTGCTCAATCTCTGACTTCTGATAACACTGCTTCTGATGATAAAAAGAGTATAACTGATGATTTTAAACAGCTCTATTTTGATTCCCTGACAAATATGTTAAGGGGCATAAATAATAATCTCCAGATATACCAGAATTTTCTTGAAAATTCAAATATTCTGCCTAATTCTGATAAAGATTCTAAATCTGGTGATACTGAAGAAGTCATTTCTACCCTTACAAATATTTTTAAAGCTACTGAGATTACTGAATTATTTGTTGCTCAGCTGGGAGCATTTCCTAATTTGTCACCGGGAGATGAAACCCAAAAACTTCTTAATGGGGTAAAAAATCAGCAAACAACTATTTTAAACGGAATAATTAATTACACATCCAATAACAGGATTACTACAGAGCAGGCTAAAAAATCATATTTGATAATCGTTCAGAGTTTGGTAAATCCTAATTTGCTTAATTCTCTTGCCAATCTGGCCATATCTGTTTTTGGCAAAGATAATGTTGCTTTTAAGCAGGATGAGCTGACATCAACACAACCTAATCCAAATCTGACTGTTATGGTAATCCGTGAAGATAGCTCTGTTTATAGAATGATTAGTATAGAAAGCGGCAGGGTTTCAAATCGTACTTCAAATGATAACCGGGGTCTTAGTGCATCAGATATGCTTAATAACTCAAATGTTAATATTGTTAAGGTGCAAAAATAATATAATCTGACCAAATGAATATTTGTATTTCACTTTTTTTATAATTTGGATAAAATAAACTTAAGACCTTTGATTGGCAATATTTAGAAATGGAGTTTTTTTATGACTAAAATGAATTGTATAGCCTGTCTTACCTTATCAGTTGTAATTGTCATGATCGCTTACGCTCAGTTTTTTGAAACTAATTTATTTTAATCCTGAATTTCTTCAAAAAGAAGCTGGAAATATTCGTCCGGATCTTCCTGTATCAATATCTCAAAATGAATCAGTCCTTTTCATGGCAATGGAAACAGAATCACCTATTATTACAAAAATAGAAACTTCCGATAAAAAAAATATTGCAGTTGCTGATATTCGTCTTGATAATAAAAAAGAACTAATCCGTCAATATAATTTAGAACCAGATATTTCTGATATTTCCCTAATTTTAGATTTATATGAAAAAAACGATGAAAACTTTACTGAAAAATTATTAGGTGATTTTGCTTTTGTAATATGGGATCAACAAAAAAAGAAGCTTTTTGCAGCAAGAGATCATATTGGTATCAGACCTCTCTTTTATTTTGATAACGAAAACTTTACCTGTCTTAGCTCTGATCTGGATTTGCTACTTTCTGTACCCGGAACTTCGGATCAAACTGATGAAGTTTTAGCTGCTAACTGGATTTTTGGTAATATACTGCCTCATCCTGAAAAAATGTTATATAAATATATTAAGAAACTAATACCAGCTCATACCCTTACTGTAAATAAAGATAATTTAAACATAAAGCCATATTTTTCATGGTATGAAATAGAAGCCCTCAATTTCCAAAATGATGAAGAAGCATGTACTGAATTACGAAATTTACTTTTAGAATCTGTTAAGTGCCGTATATCTCCTACAGGTAAGGTTGGGTCTCATCTTAGTGGTGGTATAGACTCTTCTTCAGTAGCAGTTTTACTTAATCGTAAATTAAAGGAAGAAGAAAGAATGGTGGAAAATTTTTCCTGGACACCAACTCCTGATGATAAGAAAAAAAAGGATGAATCACTAAGAATTGAGGAAATTTGTAAATCTGAAAATATTTCATGCCATTATACCGATATTACCCTGGAGGAATGGGAATCATCAATGCAAGAAGATCCAAGGCAACATATAAATTCCTTCCCACCTGAAACTATTATCTTGAAGAAAGCACAAAATCTTGGGGTAAAACAGATTTTCTCAGGATGGGGCGGAGATGAAGGAATTACTTTTACAGGACGTTCATATTTTGTTGAGCTTTTTAGAAATAAGAAATTTTTTACAATTATAAGAGAAATATACCTAAGAAAAAAAGTAAATGGTGATAAATATTTAAATACTTTATATGGCAGTTTATTAAGATTTCTTCCGCCTTTATCATGGAGAAATAGGCCTCTTTATAAGACTTATACAGAATTTAAAGAAGTAATTAATATATTATCTCAGTTTGGCCTTAACTCAGATTATCTTAAAGAACTGGTAAAAAATAATAAGATAGAAAAACCTTCTTATTCAGAATCATCTACAAGTCATCAAACACAGATAGATTTATTCCTGTATGGACATATTTCTTCACGTTGTGAAAGCTGGGCAATGAAAGGATTACGTCATAATATTAATTATGTTTTTCCCTTGTTGGATAAAAGAATACTTTCTTTTTCCCTGGCAATTCCTTCTAAATATTATTTTTATAATGGCTGGAATCGTTGGTTATACCGTGAAAGTATGAAAAATATTTTACCTGACGAAGTACGCTGGGGAAAAGTAAAAACAGAATCGGAAAGAATTGATTATCACATTAATCTCGCAAAATATTCTATTGAACAGGCAATAAATAAAAATAACAATGAACAATTTCTTTTCCCTGAATGGATTAATGATAATAAGGCATTTTTTTCTGATTCCTGGAGCAATAGAAACGATAAAAGTGTTATTTACAGAGTTATATTAGAAAAATTCTGGCAATTAAGTTTAATTAAAAATAATACAAAATCGTAATTAAATATTCTTATTAATATACCTGAAGTATCAGATATACTTAGAATTGCATCATTATAAAAATCAGAACAAAAATATGGAATCTTTAATAACCTATTTTATAAAAATTACTCCTGCTTTTATTCTTGGTATTGGTTTACTTGGTTTATTACCAAAACATTTACTGCCTGTAAGAATTTTTATTTATATTTTCTTTTTTATTCTTGCCAGAGATGCAATGACTCCATTAGGGTTATGGAAAATTGATTCAAAAGATTTTTTCTGGCTACGCTTAAGTAATGACTCTTTGATTCTTATCAGCCTTGCTATTTTATGTACTGGGCTTGTCTTTACTATAAACTATTTTGAACCTGAGCTGCGGGCTCTTCTTGTATACAATAAAACTTCCATGCCAATTTCTTTTATTAGTGGAATAATCGGTGGAGTAATTGTTTTTCTGCCATGCCTTATTTTCTATTCTTTTATTCCAATTGCTAATAGGGGTGGTGATGTACAAACCTCTATACTTTTACCATTATTTTTGATGTGCATACTTGGTAATTTTTACGAAGAAATACTGTTTAGAGGGTATTTTCAGGGTTATATTGAAACATTTTTATCTCCTGTTAAGTCGGCAATTTCTTCTGGTCTCTTATTCTCATTTGGTCATATTTTTTTAGCTACAACTGTTACAAACCTGGGCTTACCCGTATTACTTTTTACACTTTATGAAGGATTAATTGCCGCATTTATGAGAATGAAATTTGGCCTTGTTTCAGCTACAATTACACACGGTTTAGGTATTTTTCTGATTGCATCAGGGCTATATTAGTTTTTATTGGGTTTTACAATAATTATTTTCATCTTATTTTGTCCAGGTTTGTATTCAAATATTTCATAACTTGTTTTGCTTTTTTTCCTAATTTTAGGTCTTTTTCTGAGTAATGGTTTTTGCTTATTATATTTATTTACATTTTTTGAAGAGTTACTCATTAGCTCAAGATTATTAGAAATTGCTTTAAAATCAGGTAGAGGAAGTTGAATATTAACTAAAGCTTTGGAACTTGCTTTTGATTTAACTGTTTTTACTTTGTTTTTAAAAATATTTTGTAACTCTTTAGAAATTTTAGTTTTAAATGGTTCTTTAGCCAAAGCTAAATTATTATTTAGCATTATGAATAAAAAAAATAAAATTAGTTTTTTCAATATTAGTCCTCAATAAATATTTTTATTTAATTTTATAATAAATCGCCACAAATAAATTTTTTTGATGAGATTAAGATCGTTATAATTATCATAATTACAAATTTTTTTAGCAATTAAATATGAAAGAAAATATAGTTTATAAAATAAATCATAAAATTACAACTGACGCTTATATTGATGTTTTAAACAGATCCGGGCTTGGGGAAAGAAGGCCGGTTAATGAACCTGACAGAATAAAAACAATGTTGGAAAACTCAAATTTGACCATTACAGCCTGGCTGGAAAATAATTTAATTGGTGTATCCCGTTCAGTTACAGATTTTGCATTTTGCTGTTATCTTTCTGATTTGGCAGTGGATAAAGAGTTTCAAAATTTTGGTATTGGTAAAAAGCTTGTCCAATTAACCAAAGAAGAAATCGGAGATAAGGTTATGCTCCTTTTATTATCAGCTCCGGCAGCAATGGATTATTATCCTAAAATTGGTTTTGAAAAGTCAGATAATGCCTTTATTATCAATAGAAAGAAGTGATAGGTGAGGAGGAAGTGAGGCGGTAAACAAGTTTACCTGTGAGGCAACAAGGCAAGCCTTGTCTGTGAGGGGGAAGTAAGAAGTGAAAAGAAAATTTTTTTCTAACTTCTCCCTCACTTCCTCCTCACTAGGACAGCTTTAGCTGTCTGACCTCACTGAACGAAGTGGCCTCACTAATAACAGGAAAAAGCATTTTGATAAAAAAATTAATACAAAATTAAAATTATGATGAAAGATTCGCCAGATTTCTGCTATAAATATTAAAGCAGGAGTTTCAGTACCAATTATTTATGGATGTAAATGTAAGCGAAAATAGTGTAATTATAAGTGAACCTGACAATAAGTCAGTTACTTTGACATGCACAAATCCTGAACCAAAAGAAGTAATTGGCCGTAATATCAAAATAGCTTCTGATAATGTAAAAGTTGACTCAAATAAAATCAAACAGGATCCTTTGTTAAATACACAGGCAATAAAATTTACTGATAATGGTTCAGCAGTTAATACACTCCTTATGAAGGAAAATGTGGTAGTTGCTAAAGATAATACCCTTAATGATAATTCCTGTACTAACCTGCTTGATAATACAAAGTGTAACCAAACTTTGCTGGAAAACTTTGATCTCAGGGATAAATCAACATTATCAATAACCAGTAGTATTCTTTCAGCTGTAAATGCTCCTGAGATTGCCCCACTTAAACTTACAATAGAGTTATTAAATACTGATGTTAAGAAAAAGGATCTTGAAAAAGAATTGGGTAATGGTAAAGATCCTGTTGGTATTGCTACCGGATATATTAATTTTGCCAAAGGGAGCTGGGGAACTGTTATTAGCGGTGCAAACCTTACTAATATGGCTGTTGAAACTGGTGCTGATATAGGTCTTCTTTCAACTAGATCAGTAAAGGTTGTTGGTGGAGCATCGGCAAAAGTTTCAAGTGTCGCAAATAAATTAGCTATTCCTTTTGCTGTTGCAGGAACAGGTTTAACCGTTTGGGATATTGTAAAGGCAGAGCGAAGAATCAATGAAAAAGAAAATGAAATTAATAATGTTCAGATTAGTAATTATGAGCCAAAAGATGGAAAGATTATAACCCGGAAAAACGTTTTAGGAGTTAAATTAGCTGAAGAACAAAAACTAAGGAACGATTTGGAAGTGTTACACAAAAATAAGGCACTGCGGTTTTTAGCCTGTGGTCTCTCTACCATATCAACTGCTACGATGGTGGCAACTGTTGCCAGTCCAACAAAAGCACATATTTATGCCCCTATTGCATTTACAACTGGAGTTGCCAGCTCAATTACCAGTGCTATGTCTGATGAAATTGTCAGAAGCAGAGTTAACAATTCAATAAAAAAAGCCAGCCAAAATTATTCTCTCTTTTGGCGATAAATATTTTTTTAATTAAATCCAAATTAATTTAATAATGCCTTACAGCATATTCCATTTTGATAGCGAAAATTAAACCAAAGCAATAATTGGTAGTGGATACCCGTTTTAACGGGTATGACAAACGAAAAAGCTATAAAGCTCTATACTATCCCTTGATTACCGATAAAAATAGTTTGATTAAAGATTGACAAATCTTTGACCTATTAATTTTCTATTTTAGCGTATGATTGTGTTAAGAAAAGTTGATTAACACTAAATTAACTATTTACATTACGTTACTTTGCAATAGTTAAAAATTTTAAAAGGGGGTCTTAACAATGCTAAATTATAGAAAAAATGTTCAGGGGTTCACCATCTTAGAGACTATGATGGGCTTTTTTGTTTTAATGATCGTTGTTGTATCAATGGTTGCCGCTTTAACAGTTTCAATAAAATCCAATTCACAACAACAGCTTACAAATATTGCCCAATCACTGGCAGAAGATATTATGACCAGGGAAGTAAGAAACAATACTTTTGAAACTCTTTTTAACACAACTGATTCATCAGGAAATTCTATTCAGACTATTGTAAATATTTCAAATCCTTCGGTTGTAATCATTAATAAACTTATTTCCTCAACTACTGATTACCCTATGATTGCTAAGTTACCTCCATCAGCAAAAATACTTCTAAGACTAAAACCGGTTCAGGAAGGAAGTTCTTATTCAATATCAAGACTCATTGCCAATGTAAATATCGAATGGGGAGGAAAAAAGGATACCAACGGCAATTATACTATTTCTCCCAGGCAACTGGAACTTTCCACAGTAGTAGCAAAAGATGGCCTATTTGCTTCATCTACTCCTCTTCCTTACTTAGTATCTTCAACTAATCAATAAGGAGGTATAAAAATGTTATTAACTAAAAAAAATAAAAAGGGTTTTACAGTAATTGAAACTTTAATTAGTTCTTCTCTTACTATGGTTATGATTGGTTTTACAACTGGATTTTTATGGTTTTTTAACAATTATTCAAACGAAAATATAATAAAAAACAATATTCAAAGCGATTTAAGGAATGTTTCTGAAAGAATTGAAAAAGAAATTTTACCGGCCAGAATTGTATTAAACAGTTATACACCTCCTTCAGGCTTCTATGTACCACCTCCTGGAAGTGGCACATCTGTTATAAATTCAGGACCAAACAGATTAATTTTTACAGTTCCGGTTTATAGTAAGAGTACATATCTACCCGCTACTACTATTAGCACTGATACAAATTTAAATGATGTGGTAATTCTTGAGTATGATTGTGCCAGGAGTTCTTCAGACTTGTCCCAGTGTGATAATAATTCAACAACAAAACCTGCTGGTAGACTGAAATTCTGGTATATTCCTGCCCCTGGTGCTGACTACTCAAAATATAACAGACACCAGGCAATTCATAATCAAACTATCCTTTCATATGTAGCAAACCCCCTGAATACTGGTGTTATTTCTCAAACCTCAACTTCAGGGACAATTATTAATTCATACAGTATTTTTGAATACAGAGATATTAATAAATCAACTGTTACCGATTACCAAAAAACAGCAATGATAAAAGTAAATATATTTGCCAAAAAAGAATATGGAAAGAGAAATGGAGATAAAGCATATTCAGACAAGAAGGAAATTGAAGTTAAACTAAGAAACTTTTAAAAACAGAATGTATTTCACTACAAATTTTTAATAATTTACCTGGAGGGCAAAATGCTTAAAATAAGAAGAACACAAAATGGTATTGCATTGATAATATCACTTTTAATTGCTGTAATTGTGTTAATTACTACCAGTGTATTGGTATTCAAAATAGTTAATAATTCAAAAGATATTGTTATTTCCCAACAGAAAGATTCTGCCTTAAATGTTGCAGAAGAGGGTTTTGAGCATATTGTTGACTGGCTGAATAAAAAAAACGATCCGGGAAATAGTGAAGATAAATTAGCAACTCTTTTAAATACTTCTGGTAGTGCTTTAATTACTGATTTTTATTCAGTTTCTGATTCACCTTTGCTGGGCGTGCAGATGATAAACTGGTCATATAATAATTCTGAAGCTAATCAACTGATTATGCCTGGTTTTGACTCAAATTTAAAACTTGATTTATTTAATTCTATCAATAACTCTTCAGGAAAAATTTCTGGACTTAAAGGCCAGTTTGAGGTAGGAATAGAACCAATAACAGATAATACAATAATTTCCAGTTCATACGATTTGTATAAAATTGCTTCTGTTGCTTATATCCCTTCAAAGCAAAATGCCCGGATTAGCCGAAGATTTATGGCAATTGTTCAGCGTCCAAAAGTATATAGTGCAGATTTAAATAATGCTATTTTATCACTGGGAAATGTTAATCTGGGAAATGCTGATACTGCTGCTTCAAATACTGCTGTAACCGTAACTACTACCGGAGGTGATGTTCATACAAATGGTAATCTGACAATCGGGGCTAATGGTAAAATCGATGGGAATGCTTCAGCTGTAGGAACTGTAACTGTTTCCAGTGGCGGAGTCGTTACTGGCACAACTACAAATGGTGCAGATAAACTTCCTATTCCTGAAATCAGATATGAAAGACCAACTACTCCATGTAGCCCTAATGGAAACCTAAATATCAGTAACGGAGATGTACAGGTGCTGGAAAATTGTGTTCTTACAGGTGATATCAGAATGAGTAATGGCAGTACTGTTATATTTAAAGGAACTGTGTATATCGATGGAGAATTTGATCAGCAGGGAGGAAATATTTTTTCTGCTGGTAATGTTACAAAACTAGTGGTTACAAAGGAAATGAGTACAGCTGGTGGGGCAAATTCAATAATAACAGATAGTATGATTGAGAATTTAAATGTTTCTCAAACAATAAAAGATTCTCTTTCAATAAACAATAAATTTATATTTGTTTCTGATCCTCCTGCTAATTCAGATTTGCTTGATCCAGCAATAAAAATTACCGGAAATTCTTCTGTTCAGGGATTATTTGTTTCCAAACAAAATGGTGCTGAGGTAGAGGTAACTGGTGGAGGGAGTATTTTCGGCTCAATAATTGGCAATGGTGAAGTAACTTTTACCAGTAATAGTACCCAGATTACCAGAGACCTGGCTTTAACTCAGTCTCCATATCTTTATTTCCCCAATGCACACACTATGAGAATAATTTCCTGGAAAGAAATAACCAGATAACATTTTTGTATTAAGGGGGGTTTTATGTATACTAACCAAAATTATAAGAAAAAACAGCAATTTATTTTTATTAAAAAGAAAAAAAATATAAATATTAATGCAATAATGTTATTAATGCTAATTTCTGTTGTTTTTTTTATTATAAACTTACTAAGTTATATTAATAATCATGGTTCAATTTCAGGAAAAGTAGTTGATGGAAATAATCAGAATATTTTTTTAGCAAATGTAAAAATCAATATCGATAACCAGGATTCATTTGAAAATAATAATGAAACAGGTACTTTTACAATCAGAAACTTAAAACCTGGTAAGCATATTATTAGTTTTAAAAGAGAAAATTATCAGTCTGTAAAACAGGTTATTGACCTGAAAGCCAGAAAAAAACTTAATCTTTTTATTCCACTGGTTCTGGCTTCTCAGGAAAAATCATCATATTATATTGCTGTCGCTAATTTTGGCAGTAATAATATTTCAATAATGGAACCAAATCAAAAGAAATTAATTTCTACAATTGCTACTGGTAACAAACCTTATGATATTGTTGCTTTATCTGAAAAGAAAAAAATATATACTTCTAACTTATCTGATAACAGTGTATCGGTTATTGACTCTGATGCAAAAACTGAAATAAAAAGAATTCAACTTGAATTGAATGCAAATCCCACAATTTTGAAAACTTCAAATGATAAATCAAAGTTATTTGTTTTAAATTTTGGATTAGGTAATATTACTGTAATAGACACTAATAACGATAATTTAACCTCAATAAAGATCGTACCTGAAGAAAATCCAATAGATTTTATTATTGACAGCCAAACCGGAAATCTTGTTATCCTTGAAACCAGGGGTATAGAAATATTTTCTGAAAATGGTAATAAGCTTAAAGAGCATAATTTTCAAGAATTTAGTAAAAGAGAAAAAATAATCAATAATGAACATTCAAGCATAGTTTTTATCTCTGATAAATTTAAAAAATCCATAATCAGATATGATCTAAACTCAGAAACTGAAACCTTGATCCAACTGCCAGATGAACCTCTTGATATTGCTTTAAATAAAAATGGAAATGAACTTTATACTTTATTCTCTAACTCAGTCAAAATTATTTCTCCTGCCAGTGGTGAAATTATCAAAGATAATATTTCTAATTTAAAAATTAATGCTGACAGAATTTTTATTTCACCAAAAGAAGGCAATCTGTATTTTACAAATTCTGATTTGGGTATTTTATCAGAAGTTGATACAAACTCAGGTTTGGTTTCTGAACAAATACAATCTGGCAGTAATCCCAGAGGAATAGCTATTTTAGATTTGTAGGCAATTAATTATGAGATATCTGGGTTAGTTGGTTTATCTCTTAATTCAAGCTAAAATCTAAGGAATCGTTTCCTTAGATTTTGTAATATTTTTTAATTAAGTTTTACAACAGAGAGTCTTAGTCGTTACCAACTCCACCACCAGTACCAGTGGAGAATACTTCATCAATGGCATCGAGGTTAATTGAATTACCTGTAGAAGTTCCATTAGGGAATATAGTAACATTATGGCTGGTATTAACCAGATTCCTTACAGATGCTACGTTTTGTGCATTAAGGGTCGTTGCAGAATATAAATCAGAAATATTTTTAAGTGCTCCATCCAAATATACTTCAGCTTTACCCTGGTTAGTTCCTTTTTTAGCAATATAATCAAAACCAGTTCCTGAAATAGAAGCAGAAATATAATTATTAATCTTTGCATCCAAAGTAATTCCTGTACCTGTAGAAGCAGGGTTTTTACCACCTGATGTAACAAAGAAGTTATGGTTTTGAGCACTTAAGCCTGTAACTGAAATTAACCCATATGTAAGAGCAGGTGAGTATAAATCAACACTTTGGTTAAAGGCATTATCAATATATAAATCAGCTATTCCCAGATTTGAATTTTTTGCTACTTTTAATAACAGGCTTGTACCTGTAAGTGCGACAGGAAGCTGATTAAACAATTGCTACACGGTAGATGTAGCCTATTGT
>CAYRDV010000150.1:0-13228 GCA_964422885.1 uncultured Candidatus Sericytochromatia bacterium | reverse complement strand
TGGCAATTAAAAATAAAATTTCTGAATTAGAGGCACTTCTAAAAAAATCAATTACTTCTCAATAAATAATTTTTTTAGAAAAAAGTTTTAAAAATAAAGCAAAATTTTAATATGAAAGCTACCCAAAATTGAATATTTGCTTTTTAACAAACGAAAATTAAATAAATGTCTATTCATACTAAATATATTCAAAAAATGTCCTTAAAGCAAAATATGAAGGCCATGTTTTTTTATATTTTATTACAAAAATTACTTTTTTTACAATTTAATTTTAAATTTGAAATTTTTTAAAAAAATTAGAATTTTATATTAGGTTTTCAAAAATAAAATATATACAAAATTTATTAGATTAAAATTTTGCCATGTTTTTTATAAAAATGAAGATTTATACCAAGCATTTTAAAAAAGGGGCTTAAAAACGAAATATGAAAGCCTGTTTTTTCATGATAAAAATCTGGAATTTGGTTAAGGAAAAGTAAAGCAAGCCAGTTTTAAGAAATATTCAAAAACCCAGAATCTCTGAAAATATTATATTTATTACCTTATAGAAAAAATTGTGCAGTTAGTAAATTAAGTGCACAAATTTCATGATATGAATTGCTGGTTTTTTACATAATAAAATTTATAAAACTCTAAATCAGCTTTTTTTTATTAAACTTTTTTTCTTTGTTGCTTTGGTTCTAATTTTACTGGAAATAGAACCAGTTTTCACAGAGCTAAATAATGTAACAGATTTTTTAGATTTGCCTTGAGGAATAACATTAATTTCGATTCCTGCACCAAGACTTTCAATATAGTTAATCAAGGCAGATATTTTCATATCATTTTTATTTTCAATTTTTGAGACATTTGACTGGGATAGGTTCTTAATACTTTTTTGAGTAATTCCCAATTTTTCTCTTAATTGTTTTAGCTCAATTTCAAAAATAGCTTTTTCAGCTCTTTCTCTTGCCTTCTTTACTCTTTCAGGAGAAAGAGTTGATTCTAATTCTGAAATAAAATCACTTTTTTCTTTTTTTATCATCTTTTTTCCTCCGAAGCTCTTCTAAATGAGAGCTATATAATTTATCAGCTTGATGGATCATTTTTTCGTAGAAATCATTAATTCCTTTCTTGTCACCACCAATTAATAAAATGGCTTTTCTTTCAGGATCAAAAGCAAAGAATATCCTGAATACCCGATTCTTATTCTGTATTCTAAGTTCCTTCATGTTATTAAAAGAGCTTCCTTTTACAGAATCAACAGTTGGTCTCCCAAGCTGTGGCCCAAGTTTTTTTAATACAATAAGTTTTTCAAGTATTACTTCTCTAGCATCATCATCTTGTGCTTCAATCCAAGTTTTTACTTCATCTGTTCTGTCAATTTCCCACATACAAAAATTATAGCAAAAATATTCCATAATGGAATATTTTATATAATAAAATTATGGTAATATTAAAGGGTAATGAATTTTGATTTCAATTAAGAATCTAAATTATGATAACTCAAAAATGAAAACAGCAACTAAAAAGAAAATCAAAAAAGTTTCCGATAATATTAACGGTACTTTTGATAAAGGTGTCGATTATTCCCAGGCAAATGAAAAATTCATTACCGATATTAATAACCTGCTCAATCAGGCTTACATGAATGCCCATGAGCTAAAAAGATTAACTTATCTGGTGATTGCCCTTATTCAATTACAGAATGGCAGCCGCATTAGCGAGACAATCAATGCTGTTAAAATGTTTATTGCTAATCATGATTTAAAGGTAGCGATTATTATCATTGCAAAACGAAAAGATGGTTTCAGGCGTAAAATATTACTACCGGAATTAATTACAAAAGAAATTATGGAAAGAATAAAGCCAGAAATTAAAAATGATACCATAGAGGAATTGTCAAAAAAGATCAGGATGTTCCTTACTCGGCATTACGGCTGGAATACCCATAGTTTAAGATATGCCTTAATCAATTATCTGGCCATTGAAAAGAAAGTTCCGGTAAACCTGGTGTCAAAACTGGTTGGACATAAAAATATGAACCAACTCCTGACCTATACTCAGAATAAGCATGTTGATGAACTTTTGCTTTCAATTAACAAAAATATTATCTGACCATTTATTTTTATAGGATTAATTGAAAAATGGGATTTGATATTTTTATATATTCGGAAATTAAATTAGATACTGTCTGGTTTTTAGCTCAACCTGCCATAAAAAACCCTAATTTTGTTCTTGGTGCTATAGAAGATTGTAAAAGTAAACTGGAGAAGCTGAAAAGAATTAAAGCAAAAAATATTAGGCTGGATGATTTGAGAATTACTTTTTGGTTTGAATAACTATTTCCATAACTCCGAAGGTAAAGTAATTTTGTTTATGTTTGATGATAATACTGGATTTGCCTATTTTTTTTATTTTTAGTAGGAGTGAAAGGGCTGGTTTTAATGTAATCATCTCTGGATAATAGTCTCTCATTTTGGGTGGTTCTCCTGGTATTCCGATTACAGAGCCTCTTTCTACCTCAACAATACTTTTATCTGTTACATCAAAAATAAAATCATTGCTTTCCAGATTAAAGCTTCTTACCTCTGTACCAGAAAAGTTGTATGAAGGTAATAATTCCAATTCTACAACTTCAATTGGTTTAATGTTTTCAAAGATGAATTCTACATGCTTAAATTTCTCTTCTGGAAAGGCATTTAAAATTTTGGCATTAAAGAAAAATGTAATTATCAAAATCATGAGAAATATTTTTTTCATATCTATTATTACACCATATAATCAGGGTTTTAACCAATATTTTTCAGCAGAATAGAAATTTTTTGTAAGCTTAGTTATTTAGTTTATTCCTTCACATTTTTTGCCCGCAAAAAGGCGTAATTATTCGCTGCATCCTCAACCTGCTTATGATTTGCCTTTGACCATTCATGTCTGTACCAGTCCAGATGATGTCCTATTTCATGAAGTAAAAGGTGCTCAAGATAATATTTTTTTATTTCCGGTTCTGTCCATTGGAGATACCAGTTATCATTGCTAAAATTTAATTCAGGGCTCCATTTTCCATAAAACCTTTTAATCTTATCGGAAGGTTTTTTCTTACCAAAATTAATTCTTAAATCCTTTGGAAAAGGATGAAATATAATTACTCTTACCTTACTGCCACAGATAAAAGCTGCCTGTGAAAAATCCTTTTTCTGGAAATCTTTTTTGGAGATTCTTCTGAACCATATATATGTTATATCATCGGTATGCTCAGGAGGTAAATTTTTAAATTCTGTCAAAATATCTTCCGGAGTTATTGGAAAAAAGAAATCCCTGGAAGGATTTTCTGTAATAATTATCGGAACCTCCTGATTTTTTACAGGTGGATTTAGAGAATGAAGCCTATTAAAAATTTTATCAGGTAATTTTGGAAAAGTTCTACCACCAAAGACATCACCAAATTTTCTGTTTTTCTTCCAGGCTGTTACTTTTCGACTTGAGATCATAATTCCTCACTAAAATATTATTAAAAGTAAATTCCGATACAATCCTGCATTTATCTTAAAACTTTTAATTCTTTGAGGGAAGGGTATTCCCAAATTTTTACTGTTTCATTTATTCTGAAATTGATTTAACAGTCTTTTCTAAACTTCGAGCTTTATAATAAAAAAATTGATTTTTAATTGTTGTAAATGAATGAAAGTGTATAATACTGGCTGATTTTATTGTGTTACAATAATTTTAGGAGCTTAAATTATGATGAAGAGTGTTAAAGAAAGTAATTTAAATCTGCCTATAGCTTTTGATAAAGATACAGGAAGATTTGTTCTTATAAAAGATATTTTGAAAAAAAAATATCCTGAACCTTATGTATTGATTTCTAATATGAGTAAAGAGGATATTTTAAGGGTTGTTAAAGAGCGTATAAGGCTTTCTCCTGAACCAAATATAGGTTTTCTTGGCGGCACTGTTAAAAGCCGGGAAGATGCTTTCCGAGAAATTGAGCAAAATACTAAAATTGGTAATACTTTGATTGAAAAAGAAATGATAGGTATTGAACTTACACTTGAAAGATTGAATAAATAATTTTGACAAATTCTGATTTGCAGCAGATAAATTATCAAAAAAATGTACTAATGATAGATTCTGATTCAGATATCCTAAGTCAAAGTACTGCTATATTTCGTTTTACAAATGTTATCCCTGTTATTAAACAATACGTAAGCAACGTTTATCATTTATCAGGGCCTTTATCTGCTTACCAATATATTAATTCTTTAATTTCTACCCAAACAATTGATTATATTAGTGCTTCTGGTCATGGAGAGCCAGATAGATTGATTGGCCAGAATAGTATTTCAATTTTTGAGTCTGGATTATATTCTCCATCAGATGTAGCAAATAAAATAATCCATTTTTTAGCTTGTTCTACAGCGATTGGCTTGGGAGTTGATATGGTTAAAAACGGCGCAAAGGCTTTTATTGGTTATAGTGATTTATTTGTCTTTGATTTAAGAAATTACAATGAGTTTTTTGAATGTGACGCTGAAATTGATTATGTACTTACAAAAGGTGGAACAGTTGAGGATGCACACTTTGCAGCTTTGGCAAAATTTAACCACTATATAGATTATTATGATAAAAATGGAGATATTAATATGGCAGAATTATTTGCTCTTGATAGAAGACGATTAAGGTCTCCGGTAATTGATAAATCTCTTGGAGATTGTAACGCTAAAATCTAACTTTTAATAAAAATTGATTCCATTAATTCTCTTAATAAATAATATAGATTTTGATATAAAATATAGTATTTAAAAATAAGATTTAAGTTGATAGAAATGGTAAGTATAAATGAAGCTGATTCATGGAACCTGGACACCTAAAGAAAATAACAATTTTATCCAAACAGGCTCTTTCTATATTTGGATTGAAACAACTGATATTCAGAATAGTAAAAAGAAAGAAAAGAATGAACATCAATTTTCCCTCAAAGCTGAAAAGTTGGCTGAATGCCTTTCAGAATTTAAAATAACTGGCAATAATAGCATAAACATTGAAAAAAAATATTTTATTCTTCCGGCAAATAATAGCCAAGTAATAAGGAGTTATGAGCTTTATCCGTTTATTGATGAAGAAATACCTGAAACATTTGAAACCGGAAAATTTGTTATTCAATGTTATCCTGTCTCTTTAAAAGACCTAACCGGGTTATTAAATGAAATTCACTTTTACTGCCTTTATAATTCCCAGGAAGTTATGCCAGGAGCAGATTTACTTTTCTGGTATCACTATACACAGGCTTTTAAAGAAATAATTGCAAAAGATCAGTATATTCCATTTCTGAAATATCTTGAATTTGAATCAGGGAAAAAAGTTAGTTCTCATGTGTATACCTACTGGCAGATTGTTTCAGAAAAATATGAGCAAATGATACATAAATATTCGGATTATATGCCCCAATTATGTGTTTCAGGTCGGGAAGATGATAACAAAAAATTAGAATTCTATTCAAAACAAGGTTTATTAAAACATTTTTCAGAAAACTTGTTACATGAAATAATTTATGGAACTAAATTTACAGATAAAATAAAGAAACAATTTTCTGGTACATTTCTGGAGAATTTTTTCAATGGAGCAAAGTATAAAGAAATAACAAACATTACAAAAACCTCTCTTTCCGATACTTATAAAAAATGGTTTAACTGGAAGGAAAAAATAGTAAGAAGTCATGTTGATTCATTATTTAATTTTTGCTTTAAACTTGAAGAACCATTTCAGAATGGTGAGGATTGGAATTTAAGTTTTCTTGTTCAAAACAAAAAAGATCCTTCATTAAAGCTTCCTCTTGACGAATACTGGTATTTGGATAATAAAACAAAAACGATGGTTTGGAAAAGCTTTGGTAATGAGATGGAAAAGAATATATTGCTTGATCTTGGCTATGCAGCCAAAATTTACCCGAAAGTATGGTCAGCAATGAATGATGATAAACCTTCCGGTTTAAATATGACTCTGGAAGAAGCATTTGATTTTCTAAAGGAAAAAGCTGTTATTTTGGAAAGTTCCGGGTTTAAGATAATACTTCCGGCTTGGTGGACACCACAGGGAAGAAAAAGAGCAAAAATAAAGATGCGTGTTTCATCCACCTCAAAAAAAGTTTCCCAGGTTTCAAATAAAAGTCTTTTTGGTGTTAACTCTCTTGTAAATTATCAATATCGTTTAGCTATAGGTAATGTTGAGTTAACTGAAAAAGAATGGAAAGAGCTTGTAAATTCAAAAACACCCTTAATAAATTTTCGTGGTGAATGGGTAGAACTTGATATAGATAAAATGAAGGAAATACTTGAACTTTGGCAGAAATCTCAAAAAGGAAGTACTGAAATGAGTATTGCTGATTTGATTAAATTATCGGCAAAGGAAGATGAATTTGAGATTGATTATGATAAAAATCTTTTTGAAATGATCAGTAAATTCAGGGATAAAAGTAAATTTGAGCTTGTAGAAGAACCTAAAAAACTGAATGGCAGTTTAAGGGAATACCAGAAAAGAGGTGTTTCATGGATAGAATATCTTGAAAATATTGGACTTAATGGTTGCCTTGCTGATGATATGGGGCTTGGAAAAACTATTCAGGTTATAGGAAGATTATTACGGGAAAGAGAAGGAAAGAACGGGAAGGTAAAACCAACTCTTCTTATTGCTCCTACATCAGTTGTAGGTAACTGGCAGCATGAAATTCATAAATTTGCCCCAAATCTTAAAGCATTGCTTCATCATGGCAGTAAAAGAATAAAGGATGAAAAAGAGTTTTTAGAAATTATAGCTAAAAATGATATTATTATCACTTCCTATTCCCTGATTAAAAGAGATGAAAATTTCTTTAAGGCTTTTGAATGGCAGCGGATTGTTATTGATGAGGCCCAGAATATTAAAAATCCAAAGGCAGAGCAAACAAAAACTTTATTACAACTAAAAAGTAGTCATAAAATTGCTTTAACAGGTACTCCTGTAGAAAACAGACTTTTGGATCTATGGTCAATCTTTAATTTCCTTAATCCTGGTTATTTGGGAAACCAGGCAAATTTCCGCAAGAATTTTGAAATACCTATTCAAAAAGAAAATAATGTTAACCAGTCTAAGACTCTTAGAAACCTTGTTGAGCCATTTATTTTAAGGCGGTTAAAAACTGATAAAAACATAATAAAAGATTTACCAGATAAGACAGAGCAGAAAATATACTGTAATCTTACCAAAGAACAAGGTTCATTATATGAAGCAATAGTAAAGGAAATCAGTGAGTCAATTGATAATGCAGAAGGTATTCAGAGAAAGGGACTAATTCTTTCTTCTCTGATGAAATTAAAACAGATATGCAACCATCCTGCCCAGTTTTTACAGGATAACAGTGAATTTTCAAAAAGTCGTTCTCATAAACTTTCCAGGCTATCAGAAATGATTTCTGAAGTAATTGAAAGTGGTGAAAGTCTTCTTATCTTCAGTCAGTTTAAAGAAATTTGTATGGAAATGGATAAATTTATCAGGAATAATCATCATTACAGGACGTATGTTTTACATGGTGAAACAAACCGTACAAAAAGGCAAAAGATGATTGAAGAATTTCAAAATCCTGATTCTGAGCCCTCAGTATTCATTCTTTCGCTTAAAGCCGGAGGAGTAGGTATAAATCTTACAAAGGCTAATCATGTATTCCATTTTGATAGGTGGTGGAACCCTGCTGTTGAGGAACAAGCAACAGACAGGGCTTTTCGTATCGGCCAAAGTAAAAATGTATTTGTTCATAAATTCGTTGCAATAGGTACATTGGAAGAAAAAATAGATCAGTTAATTGAAGGTAAGAAAAAACTTTCAGGTTCAGTACTTGCTTCTGATGAATCATGGCTTTCAGAGCTGGACAATGAAGCTTTTAAAAAACTGATACGTTTAAGTAAAGATGCTGTTTTAGTGGGGTAAGAGCAAGCAGAGCTTGCGTGAAGGGTGAAGGGAAAGAAGGTAATAAATATGAAAAGTTTTAGCCGGAACTGGTGGGGAAATAAATTTATTGAAGCATTGGAAAAGTTTACTGATTCTGCCCGTTTGGGAAGAGGAAGGGGATATGCCAGAAATGGTAAAATTCTTGAATACAATATATCCAAAGGCAAAATTACAGCAAAAGTAAAGGGCTCCATTAACCCATATTTTGGTGTTTATAAAGAGCCAAGATATAACACAAATATTGAAATTAAAACTTTTTCTTCAAAAGAATGGGAAGCTCTTCTCAAAATAATTTCATCAAATGCAGGTTTTGTTTCAAAGTTACTGGTAAATGAGATACCGGATGATATTAATAAGGTTTTTGCCAGTACTGGTCTTAGTTTGTTGCCTGATAAACGTTCTGATTTCAGTACAAAATGTTCTTGTCCTGATTCTGCTAATCCATGTAAGCATATTGCAGGTGTTTATTATCTTGTAGCTTCGGAATTTGATCGTGATCCTTTCCTTATTTTTGAATTGAGAGGATTAACAAAAACAGAGCTTCATAAAAAACTTGCTGATTCTGCTTTAGGAAGGTTATTGCTTTCAGAGCTTGAAGCGAAGGACTTTATTCCTGAGAGTGAAAAATCATATTTTACTATACCTGAAAAAGAAAAAGCTGAGATAAAAAGTTTAAGGGAATTTTGGCTGGGAAGTAAAAGATTACCTCAAAGTATAGAAGTTTCATCTGATTATCATGTTGATGCTGTTCTGATAAAAAAGCAGGGAGATTATCCGCCATTCTGGGAAAAGGATAATTCGTTCATAAAAGCAATGGAAGAAGTTTACAGGAAAATTAAACATTGAAGATATAAAAAATTATTCCTCGATTTAAGTTTTCGACTAACTTTATAAATCTAACCAGTTTCATGACTTTTTTTAGGTCTTCCACCACTTTTTCCGTTTTCTTTAGAGGTTAATGCCTTCTTCACTTGAAATTGATGAAAAAGGAGCACTCGCATGCAAAAGCCATAATCCCTTTGAGTAACAGGGAACCTCTTCAACATTTGAAAATTGAAAAAATAGGAGATTAAATCATGGTCATAATCCCTTTGAGTAACAGGGAACCTCTTCAACTGAATTATAGTATTTAAAATAGGAGACGTAGACGATGGTCATAATCCCTTTGAGTAACAGGGAACCTTCTTCACTTCTAAAGAGCAAGCTCTTTCTTTTAACAAGAAGATGTCATAATCCCTTTGAGTAACAGGGAACCTTCTTCACTAATTGAAAAAAAGGAGAAAGTTATGTCTGATTCTGGTCATAATCCCTTTGAGTAACAGGGAACCTTCTTCACAAAATGGAGATAATCTTTTTATGCTTAACAAAAAAATGTCATAATCCCTTTGAGTAACAGGGAACCTTCTTCACTAGAAGAGAAAGGAGTATAGGGTGTACAAGGTTGAGGTCATAATCCCTTTGAGTAACAGGGAACCTTCTTCACAAAACCAAATTGGAGGTAAGGAGCATGGCGTTTAAGTCATAATCCCTTTGAGTAACAGGGAACCTTCTTCACCCGGATAGGATAAAGGAGGTATAACTTACATTAAGATGTCATAATCCCTTTGAGTAACAGGGAACCTTCTTCACTATATATATTAGTTTAAAAAGAGGTACTTTGAAATGGTCATAATCCCTTTGAGTAACAGGGAACCTTCTTCACAAAATAATTTTTCCGCAACCCCATGGGATCTTATCCTGTCATAATCCCTTTGAGTAACAGGGAACCTTCTTCACCCATCCATTTTAGAAACATGATTACAAGAACCTTTCAGACCCCTGTTTTCATAACCTCATTTACAATCCGTAATAATAACACTTTTTCTGAACTTTGTATACTAACTAAAATAGCCTCAAACTACTATTACCACAGACTTAAATAACATTTTCATAATCCCACTGCTTTTTCAAGTTAAAAACGATTATGAAAATATAATACTTCTAAAATGGAAGGTGGCTTATATATTCAGTTATAAAAGTACATTCAAAACCTGAAAGCTATGTAATTTCTTTGGTTCAGTACAGCATCTGCTAAACTTTCTACCTGTCTCTTAAGAAAATTACGCCAGGTTTTCTCTTCTCCATAGTTATCTTTTACAGATTCATTCATTAATGATTCGTATTTTTCAAAATATATCTTCAATGAACTTTCTACAAAATGACAACTTTTATTATTATGCAATTCAAAATCCACTTTTGTAAATACCTTTTTATTTATTAATTTCAGAGTAAACATATCTATCAATGGTTGCCTGAATTCTTCTATAATATCCTGCGATAATGATCTTCTGCCGTATTTAACCCCATGAAAAAATCCCAGAAACGGATCAAATGATTGAGATTCAAGAAGAGAAGATATTTCATTACCAAGCATTACATAACCTAAGCTTAGCATGGCATTTATTGGATCAGGTGAAGGAAATTTTTTTCTCCCATTAAAAATAAAATCACCTTTTACTGCTTTTTCAAAAAACTTAAAATAAGCTGCACTTCCTGCTCCCTCTAAGCCCATTAGTTCATCCTTTTCATTTTTAGATTCAACTTTTTCAATTAAATTTTCTATTGTTTTAATTTCGCCTATAGTCATCTCAGGATAATTATATTTATATTTTTTTATCACTTTTAATTGGTTCAATAACTTTGTTTTTACGACTTCTTTTATCAATCCTGTTTTGAAATCAGAATCCTTGAACCTATCAAACTGAGCTAAACGCAAATAAATATTCTTTGATTTGGCTGAAGCAAGTGTTCCTCTGAATTTTCCATAAAAAGAAAAAAATGATATATCTGTTCCAGCTTCTAATAGCAAAGCAATTGTTTGTGTTGTAACCTGAACATTTCCAAAAATCAAAACATGATCAACATAAATTATTGGAATCTCTTCAAGAATTTCTTTTTTATACTCAATAAATAATTTTTTACCTCTATGTCTGAGAACAGAGCCTTGTTTACTTATATATAAGGGTTTCATTAAATTTCAATCCTCCATTTTGTAATTTTTGTACTTTTATCTCTGGTAAGAATGCCATTCTCAATTTCAAAAGAATCAGTATTCATAAGATCAAAAGCTAAATTTAATTCTCTATCACAAATTTCTATCTCTTTTTCGATATCTCGTAATTGTTTTTTAAGTTTGGTCATTTTTTGAATATAAAGGTTAATTTTTTCCTGATTATTAGAATTATCTAATCTGGGTTTTGAGTCATTACTAATTTTTGATATAACAGGTTCTGAAGAATTAATAAATTCTTGTTTTTTAACTTCTTTGGAAATTGGTTGTAAGTTTTTCTGAATTGATTTCTGCTTTTTTGTTATTTTTTCAGAAAACCCCTCTACTTCATGAGCCTTTACTGCATTTAATGCAGGAGTAGGATAACATCCTCCAGGAATTTTTTTGAATATACAATCGCATTTTACCTTTGATGTTATTTCAGGATATGTTTCTCTGATTCTGGCACAGCCTATCGGGTATTCATATTTTTTACCGATATATTTTTCTGTTACTGATTGCTTATAATTAAAACAGTTTTTAATGATAGTATGAATTGCATTTTTACCTTCATCTCCAATATGGCCTAATACTGAAAGTAAAAGAAATCTTTCCCGGTGATTAAGATAACCTGTAGTTTCAGCTTTATTAATCAGGTATTTGATTACATTACAGCCTTCAATTACTTTTTCTGCAAGCGGAGGGTATTTTTGTTTTGTAATATTATCATCAGTTTTAACCAGGCATTTATCTGCTTCAGCCTCTACCTTCAGTAATTTCAAAACTGTTTCAAGTTTATTCTCGCTTATAAGCTCAACAGATGAAAGAACATTTTTTTGATTAGGAAAAAATTCACCATATTCATCTATGAACAGGCTTCTTTCCTCCGTTTTTGTATGAAAACCTAATGGTAATTTCACAATACATCCTTCTCCACCTTTCAAATAATCTCTATCTGGAAAAACTTCTACATTTATGCCATCAGGCTTTTCATTTGTAATTCTGGTTAATTCAAAAGCTAATTCCCTGACTTTAACTGCATTTACAAACTCGTCAAAAAAGAACCATATGTGATAACCTTTATAACCACTGAATTCTATGAGGTTAAATAAGCCAGATTTTTTTGCCTCAATAGAAAGCTTTATAGTATAAGTTAAACAATTCTTCAGATTATGTTGGTAATTTTCCTCATCAAAACTACAATCTTTAGTAATATCAATATCTAAAACCATTACCTTTACATTATTTTCATCTTTAAAAGGATAAAAATCAAATGTTTCTTCACCTTCAACATGTTTTATAATGTCTTCAGGCTTAATACGCTTTTTTATCTTTGTAAAGCATCTTTTACCAGTCCTGTCAGTATATTCGCTTGAATAAACATAATCGTTACCAGAAAATAACTTCAAAAAATTTACTGCATCATCAGTTGTAAAATTTTCAAGACCATAATGATTTAACTTTTTGTTCACACCAGCTAATGAGAATTCATGGAATTTTTTGGCAAGAGAATAATATCCTTCTTCTGTAAGATAATTTACAAGAGACATTAAATCATCAGGATATTTTCTAATAATTTTTATCATTTTAATTACTACTTCTTCTTTAACATCTATAAAACGGGAAACTTCCTGAATTAAAGCGGTTTCATATTCTTTCAATTGTTTGAATATGCAGATTAATTCTTCTAAAACAAGATTAAATAAGCCAGATTTTTGCCATTCCTCTGCCAAAGCAAAATGAATCCAGGGTGAAAAAAGTTCAGAAATAAATTTTCTTTTATTAACAAGTTTTTCAATACTTGTATTTTTCCTGTTTCTCAGAAGAGCTAAAATACCTTCTAAATTACTTAATGGTAAATCGCCTGAATTACCAAAGTAATTTTGCCAGCCTCGGAATATGGAATCAATTTTTTCAACTTTATATTCATTTTCTTCTTTTATTCCAGATAATTTAACTTCAAGAGCATCTATCGCTTTTTTACTATATACTTTACAATCATGGTTAAAATGAAAGCCAAGAAATAAAAACCCCTTTCTTATATCACCTTTCAGTTTTTTTTATTCCATGATTTTTAGATTTAACTTTGCTAATTCTTCTCTTATTATGATTTCAGAATTTTCAATTTCATTCGGATTTTGAGCCAGAATCAATATATCATCACAATAACGGATTACTTTAAATCCTCTTTTAAATCATTCCAAATAAAAAAATGGAAGAGTCTGATTTCATAAGGCTTTC
>CAYRDV010000149.1:0-13434 GCA_964422885.1 uncultured Candidatus Sericytochromatia bacterium | reverse complement strand
GTAAGTAAAATTGAGCTGGGGTTTCCGCATGACTTTATGGGAAAAATGAAAAATTTTGTTTTTGGCCAGAAATTTAATAATATTGAAAATCACAGACCTCTTAAACTTTAAATGAGTTTTGATCTTTGTATCTGGAAAGCTAATAGTAAGCCAAAAATAAAGTATGAGAAAAAATACAAAAAAGAATCGAAAAACTTCATCGATTAGAAAAATTACCAAAACAAGTTCCAAAAAAGCTGGACTTCCACCTGGAACTATTGTTTATATTGGTGAAAATAGGGAAAGTAAATCCGAAATAGATATCTTTAATTATTCAGAAAAAATATTTAATGAACGAAAGATTGATACATTTGATGCCTGCCTCAAATATCTAAACAATGAAACTATAACCTGGGTAAATATAGAAGGTATTCATAATATTGATATCATAAAAAGTCTGGGTAAAGAATTTAATATTAATAATCTGGTTCTTGAAGATATGGCAAATACTAACCAGAGAGCAAAGATTTCAGAGTTTTCCGGTTATATCTATATAATTTTGAAAATGTTATCTTACAACGAAGTTAATAAACAGGTTGAATCGGAACATGTAAGTATTATTTTTGCTGAAAATTATGTAATTACTTTACAGGAAGGAACTGAGGGCGATGTTTTTAGACCTGTCAGAGAAAGACTCCGGGTCGAATCATCATATATACGTAAATTAGGCTCTGATTTCATGGTATATTCTTTACTTGACGTAATAATTGATAATTACTTTGTAATTATGGAAAAAATTGGTGAAGAAATGGAATTTATTGATGAAGAGTTGATCAATAATCCGACCCCATCTACTTTAGACCAGATTTATTCATTAAAAAGAGAAATACTTTATATCCGTAAATGTATTTGGCCACTTAGGGAGATTATAAATAAAATAGAGAGGGACGAGAGTAGTTTTATTAAAGATAAAACTAAAATATACTTTCGTGATGTCTATGAACATGCAATACAGGCAATTGATACTATTGAAACATACCGGGATATAATTTCAGGAATGATGGATCTTTACCTGTCCAGTATTAGTAATAAAATGAATGAAATAATGAAAGTACTGACTATTATTGGGACTATTTTTATCCCTTTAACCTTTATTGTTGGTGTATATGGCATGAATTTTGAATATATGCCAGAATTAAAAATGCATTATTCTTATCCTGTTGTATGGCTGATTATGCTCATCCTTGGTATTTTTATGCTTATTATGTTCAGGCGAAGAAACTGGATTTAGAAATAATACAAGGTTATTAGAGCCATTGAACTGGTTGGGGCGACCCGCCGGGTCGCCCTAACAAGTATTGTTTTGTGATAAGTTATTTTTTATTTTTCCTTAATATTGGGAAAATTAATTTTTATTAGGTTATACATAACAACGTTTATGACCGGGCCTGCTTTAAATTTTATCGAATCTGTTAGTAAAGAAAAGGAACCTGTTATTGTAGATTAAACAGTTGCTTTAGTTTAGTTTTGCTGATTCTCTAATTTTTTTTACAGTGTCATCAGTAAGCTTACTTGCTTTTTCAGCGTTTTCCTGTTGCCTGCTCTGATCAATCTGTTTAAGTTTTTTTTCATGATATATTTCTTCTTCTTTTCTTCGCTCTGCTGCCTTTAATATTGAATTAGTATCTGAGGAAGGGCTTTTTTCTTTTTTAAGGTATTCTTTCTCATTAATAACAATTTTAAACTCTAAGGTTTTTTCCTGGTCATTACCTTTGGTTTTACCACCTTCTCCTTCTGGTTTATCCTTTTTTTTGAGCTTATTCTCAGTGTTAACCTTTGATTTATCTTTTTCCTGTTGAATCAGATCATTTAATTTATTACCAATACTATTTGCCAGATTAAATAAATCATCATTATCCTGTATATTCATCAAGTGGCCTAATATTTCTTCAATATCAGATAAACTTAATTCAATTGGTTGGCTATCATTTGAGGAATAATATAAAAAGGTTGCTCTTCCATCATTATTTTCATTTACTCTTATTCCCAGGTTTTTCCACAAATAATCTTTTTCATCATTTGTAAATCCAACTGGTATTTGCATTTGGGTGGGATTTTTACAAATCCAGGCTTTATGCTCTGAAGGGTTAGCAGAATACATTCTTCTTGCCATTTTTCCAAAAGTGTTTACAGGCATTTGTAGTAATTTTACTCTGTCATTACCCATTTCGGGGTGATCTATTCGTGCTCTGGAAACTGATACCGCTACATTAAGTACAATACTGGTTTTAAAATCATTTGGTAAACTGATTCTACCGTTTGAAACTGCCGCATTCCCGAATTTTATTGCATCGCCAATCCCTTTAGTTAATACGTCCATCGTTTTTGTAACATCTGGGCTACCTAAAGGATTTACTACTGCTTCTACAAAACTAATATTGGTACTTTTGGCAGATTTACTTTCCTGGGTTGTGATATCTTTGGCATCATTTATATTTAAATTTGGTTTTTCAGATTTACAGCCATGCTCATCTTTTTTATCATTTTGTACTTTATCAGTAATGAGAATACCTCGAAGCTTTGCTTTGGAGTCAATACTCACAGGGGCCCCACCTTGTGGGGAGTTATTTGCTTCCTGGGGCACGCATTTAACAGGATCTGGATTAACAGAAAAATTCCAACTTGCATCACTCATAAGTTTTTCTCACAAAAACATAATCTTATGAATGATTTATAGTTTAAATTATTTTTTTCTTGACTACTATTTTGTTAATTTTCAAATAAACCATCAGATAAAAGGGAATTTAAAACAGGATTCGAAGCCCTTATTTCATTAAGAATTTCTTCTTCGGTTTTATCTTCATAAATAAGGTAAAAGAATTTTTGAAATATTTTGCCAATTTGCTTTTGAGCATCTGTTAATTGAGCTGGTTTGCTATTAACTGACCAGTCCTGTTCAAAAGTTTTTCCAAAAGCATTTGCTACATTCGAATTATTAACTGCAATACTTACTTCATGGTTTCTTGTTAAAGCATGATAGGTAAAATTTGCACTTCCTACAATCAGAGTCTGGTTATCAACCATTGCCGCCTTTGCGTGCAGCATACTATCTTTCTGGCGGGATACATACCAGCGTACGGGAATTTCTGCACCAATTAGTGATGTTACGGAACCAAAATTAGCCATTCCTTCCAGAGGTATTCTATCGATTATTTTGTTATACTTACCAAATTCAATCTCATCAAGAATTATTCTTACCTTAACCCCACGATTTTTTGCTCTGACAAGGGCTTTTACAACTTCCTGATTATCCATTAGCAGCATTTCTACAGATATTGATCTTTTAGCATTATTAAAATACCTGATGACCATATCACCAATACTTTGCTCTTTAAATCCTGTTTGGGCAATTTCTACCATACTTGAACCAGAATTTGAGGCTGGCACTGGTACTGGTAAAGAAGGTACTTCAGGTGTACTTACAGGTAAATTATTTCCAGAATTACCTATTCTTATTGGCCTTGATTTTTCCCAGTTGTCATCTCCTATTTTTGATAATTCTTTTGCGGCATTACCCTCAATTCTTACCATGTAGTCATGATTAATTGCTTCACTGTCCTTATAGTTCATACCACCTATTATTGCAACTGACTCATCAGCTACTACCATTTTTGAATGATTTATTAATTTTCTGTTTGAAAGGAATGTTGGCCCTTTGGGCATTAACTCAACCGGAAAAAATTTGACAGCAACACCATTGGCAACTAAAAATTTATATTCTTTTTCTGCAGGATTAACCAATTGTGGCAAATACCCCATAGTCTCTTCGGCAACAAATTTTATTTCAACTCCTTCTTTCTTTTTGGCAATTAGTTTTTCGGCGATTTTGTGGCCTATTGAATCTCCAAAAAGATAAGTTGTTATATAGATCTTTTTCTTTGCATGATCAATAATATTGTACATTTCTGTGAAGATCTGATCTCTGTCTACCAGAAGACTGGCATTATTATTTTTGGTTACAACTGTTGAATGTGATAAAACTACAGGAGTTGGCTTATTAAACCATGAATTTGCCTCAACTGTTTCTGACTGGCTGTTAATTCCTGAAACCGAACCACAGGAAGATACTATCATGGAACATAAACTAAGGGCCAGTAAATTTTTTAAAACACTTTTCATAAAGTTCTCTCTGGATATCTCTAAATAATTTCCGCTTTTACTATATTAGTATAGGTTTTAAGTGTAATAAACTTACTTAAGATTAATGTAAGGTTATACTAAAAGATAGTAAAATGAAGATTAATTATTTTTTTAAACATTTCTTTCTCTATATTTAACCACTCCTTAATTTTAAATGAGAAAGTTATTGAATTTTTCCAATATAATTCCACTAAAGGTGCACCTGATTGGTAATATCCAAATTATTTAAATTTTATAAGTTTAAAGAGGAATTAAGAGATGACTACTATTGGAAGCAATACTCTGGCAAGTGATATCTCTGTATCATTAAATACAGGTTTTTCAGTAATTACTTCCATAACAAATAATCCTGTTGGTATTACTATGGGTAATGATAAGGCTTCATTTACAGCTTATGCTTCTGCACCACCTGCTACCACTTCAGCTCTTCCTACAGAAGCTGGTGGTTGGAAGAGATTTACTAATTCAATGGGTGAAATGTTTAGCAATATTGCTGATAAAATGGGTTTTGGCGAAACTTATAAAATTGGTAGCGAAGAGTTTAATCAGGTTGACACTTCCAGAGATGGTAATCTTAATAGAGTGGAATTTAATCTTGCTACCCTAAATTTACTGGATATTATGGGAACCGAATTTGCCAGAGCTGATAAAAATCAGGATGGCAGGGTTGGTGTACATGAATATGTTGATTATAGAAAACAACAAATTGGAAATGCTTTTAATGCTAAGGATTCAAATAATGATAAACATCTCAGTATAAATGAAGTAGGGGTTATTGGTCAGCAACTTCTGAATAATCGGGACCCAAGATTTGATCCTAGTCAGGATGGTCTGGTAAATAAAAGAGAATTTATTAGAGCTAATCTTAGAGGGGCAATCAGCATCAGAGACTTTCTTGGTCTTTAAATAAATTATGGATTCAAAAAAAAACTTTCTTCAATCTGGTAAAAGTTTAGGTGGGTCAAAAGATAAACAACCTGAGAAAAAGGTTGCACCCCCCAAGAGTGGTGCTGAGCCTGCTAAACGTGTTTCTAATCTTATTTCAAAATCTCCAATAAATTATCCAGATAAAGCTATAAACACAAATTTATCTAAAAATCCAGTAAAAATTGAACAAAAATCTGAACCACCAAAGGAAAAAAATACATCCAGACCTCCTGATAGAATAGCTCAAAAAAAAGCAGAAAGCCTTTTTCATCTGTCCATGGATTTCTATATGAAAGAGAAAAATATCAATAAGGCAATAGAATTGATGGAGGAAGCAATTTCTATTAATGACCAGAAATATTACTATTACTATAATTTAGGAATATTATTTACTGAAATAAAAGACAAAGATAGTGCAATAAAAGCATTTGAGGCTTGTCTGGAAATCTCTCCTGATTTTGAAAGTGCCAGATATAATCTGGCAAACCAATTAATTGCCAAAGCTAATTTTGAAAAAGCAGCCGAAAATTTTGAACTGATTATTGAAAAAAATCCTGTTGCTATTGATGCTCTGTATAACTCCGCTTTTATTTACTTTAAATGTTTAAAGAATTTTACTAAAGCAATTGAATATTTCCAGCGGATAACCAGGCTAGAATCACTTAATATTGATGCTTATTTTAATTTGGGTTTATCCTATTATTTTAATGGTGATAAAGAAAAAGCGGCTGAGACCTTTCAGGAACTTATCATGTTTTGCCCTGATGATTCAAGCGCCCAATATAATCTTGCTCTGATTAGCAATGAATTAGGGCGAAAGGATCAGGCCCTTATTTTGCTGGAAAGATACCTGGGTATGCCAAAAGATATAACAGAATATAATTATATAAAAACGGCCAAAAGAAAATTAAAAGAATGGAAAGAGGATTAATAATTTAGCCATCTTCTTCCTGATAAAACATATCTTTATTTCTTATCTGGTTAAGCAGATATAATCTGTGAATAGTGTCATTTATAGAAACATCATTTACTACAAATGAACATAATGTTTTTTCAAATACATCTTTTAATTCCTCAGGGTGAAATTTTTCATCAAAATAAGGTCCCCATTTATCAGCAGTGATTCCAAATTTTTCATAAGCATCAAACATACTGGAATAAGGCCTTAATTCAAAATTTCTGATTGTCATTTTGAAGTGATCTAATTTCCCTTTCTGTTTAAACTCATTATAAAGTTTGTTTGTCGTTTCAAAGGTTTCCATAAAATTTTCTTCTTTTTCTCCGGGATATCCGACAAATAAATTAATAGAAGCCTTGATATTATTATCAATCAGAGCATAAATAGTTGTCATAATATTTTCTTCATCTTTTTTCTTGTTCATTTTATTGAGAGTATCCTGAGAAAATGATTCTACACCCATGCCAGCCGTTAGTAACCCCGTATCCTTCATTCTGTTGATCAGATCACGGGTTAACTCCGCTCTGAATCTGCCATACCAGTAAAATTTATCTTCGTTTTTTGGTAATAAATCTACAAATTCTTCAAGCCATTGATCATTTTGAGATGCATTCAACAGGCTGTCACAAAAATAGAAGGCATTGATATTATGTTTTTTCCGAAGTATTCTCATATCTTCAATTACTCTTTCAGGCGTTCTTCTTTTGAATTTTTTACCAAACAGTTTATATTCTGAACAGAAATGACAGCGAAATGTACAGCCACGATTAGAATAAACAGGTATAGCTTTATTTCTGAACATTTCAAAATTTGTATTCTCATATTCAGGAATGGGTAATTCCTGAAGATTGGCTTCCTGATAAAAAGTATCAGGCTGTTCAAAATTTGTTGTTGTTTTAAGACCAATAATATTATCAGTAGGTTTTCCTGCTTCCAGGGCATTGACCAGATCTAACAATGGCTGCTCACCTTCTCCAAGCACAAGATAATCAGCAACACCACCTTTTATTAATAATTCACGGGTTGATGGTGATTGTGTAACCTGTGGTCCGCCAAAAACTATTTTTGTTCCAGGGTAGGCAAGTTTTATCAGTAAAGCCATAAATATTGACAAATATTGGTTAGATACATAAAGGCTAAAACCAACAAGATCATAGCCGCCAAAACGGACAGAATGTTTAAGGGCAAAATCATGTGAAACCTTTAGCCGGTTAAGTGTAAAATCCGGCATTATTGTTCTTTCTACTGACCACTTATGTACCACTTCATGCTCAGGTTCCATTAAAGAATTTAAACTTTTGTTATTATTAAACCGCTTTATCAGAGAGGCAATTAATGGCAATTCATAGATATCACTGACAAAAATCTTTCGGACTGTCAGCTGAGGAAAATCCTGAGGACACCATACCTCCCTATTACTGGAAAAAGGTCGTAAATCAACAGTATTTACAATGAGTTCCGGTTTATATTTATTTAAATAGGCTTTAAGGCATCCATTTCCCAGATGAGGGACAAGAAGTTTCATTGACTGAAATGATGGTAACATTGATAGTAAGACTTTTTTCATTTTTTCTCCGTTTTAATCAGATTCGTCTAACAATTGAAATTTAGCCTATATTTTTAATTTTTCTTTTTATCTGATTAATTAGAAATAACCTGTGATGAGTTTCAACTAATGGAACATCATTAACTTTAAATGAATAAAGAGTTTTTTCAAATACATTTTTTAATTCAGCCGGGAAAAACTCTTCTGTGAAAAAATTTTCCCAGGTATCAGCTTCCAGTCCGAATTTTTTGTAAGAATTATAAACATTGGAAAATGGCCTCATTTGAAAATTCCTTGTGGTCATTCTGAAAAACTCAGATTTATTTTTTAACTTGAATTCTTTAAAAAGTTCATTGGCAACTTCCAGTGTTTCCATAAAATCCTCTTCATTTTCTCCCGGATAACCTACAAACAGGTTTATAAAAGTCTTAATATCATTTTCAAGAAGGAAATGAATTGTATCCAAAATTTCTGGCTCATCCTTTTTCTTGTTCATTTTATTGAGGATTTTTTGTGAAAAGGATTCCACTCCAAGAGTTGCGGCATTTAGACCAACATTTTTCATTTTTGTTATTAATTCTTTACTCATTTCAGCTCTGAAAAAACCTTCCCAGATAAATTTGTCATCACAATTTTGCAGAAGACTTATAAATTCTTCAAGCCATTCATCCGATGAATTCAGCAGACTATCCGAAAAATGAAATTTATAGATATTATGTTTTTTATTCAAAATTTTCATATCATTAATTACTATTTCGGGAGAACGCCTTTTAAATTTTTTTCCGAAAAGGCTGTGTTCTGAACAAAAATGGCATCTGAAAGGACATCCTCTGTTTGAGTAAATGGAAATTAGTTTTGGCCTGTAAGATTCAAAAAGTGTTCCTTCATAATCAGGAATAGGAAGCTCCTCCAGATTTGCCTTTTGATAAAAGGTATCTATTTTATCAATGTTTGTCTGTGTTTTCAAACCAATAATATTATCAGCTGATTCTCCTGCTTCCAGGGCATTAATGAGTTCGAGAAATGGCTGTTCACCTTCACCAAGAGCCAGATAGTCAGCAACCTCACCTCTTAATAGTAATTCCCTGGTTGTTTCTCCCTGAGTAATCTGAGGCCCGCCAAAAATTATTTTTGTTTCAGGATAAGTCAGCTTTATCAGTAAAGCCATAAAAATTGATAAGTAAAGATTTGAAGTATAAAGACTAAAGCCAACAACATCATATCCGCCAAATTTCATCAGATAATTCATGGCAAACTTATGAGTTTTTCGTAGTCTGTCCATTATAAACTCAGGGTAGATTGAACGTTCAAGAGACCATCTGGAAACTACGTTTAGCTCCGGCTCCATAATTTCTTTGATACTTTTATATTTTTTATATTTGTAAATCAAAGAGGCAATTAATGGCAAGTCATAAATATCACTGACAAAAGTTTTTTTGAAGGTTATCTGTGGAAAATCTTCAGGACCCCAGATATCATCTGTTCCCTTAACAATTCTTAAGTCAATGGTATTTACTGTTATTTCCTGAATATTTGTTTTCAGATATGCTTTAAGGCAAGCCATTCCCAGGTGAGGGATTAGAAAGCTCCTCGACTGAAATGATGGTAATACAGCCAAAAGAACTTTCATCAAAACCCCTTCCTTAATTATTTTTTGTACCCAGCCATGTAAGAACCCTGAGTAACACCAATACGTCTTCTTCTCCAATCCCAGTCAAGTATCAGTTTTCCTACTATCTGATCTCCTTTTAGATCGCTTACTGTTGCTGCTATATATATATTATCCAGTAATCCATATTTTAGCACTTCCTGGAAATCATCACTGTCAATCAACTGTTTTAAACGTTTGGTTAAAGCATTCTCATTACCCGAAACATCCGCACCACCGCTTCTACCTTTGGTTGCAGGAATATACATATTATTTACTGTAACATTTCCGGTAACAACCTCGTTCGCTCCTGAATAGATAGAGTCAGCAACAACATCATTTATATCTGAAAGGACATTATAAGTACTTACTGTTGCAGCACCACTAAGAGCCAGAGTCTCTAAAGGAACAAGTGGGAGATTTGCAGGGTTAAAGAAAAGAGTATTTCCTACTTTATTATAAATATTTACCGTTTGTGTTGCAGCTCCAACCTGAACCCTGATAGTATCACCGATATTAAAGTCGACTGCACTGGCCAGAGTTATTGAGTTTGAACCAGCAACTGCTGCGCCTGTTGATGTTACGAACTTATATCTTTCAACCATACCTGTTACCGCAGCAAGAGGAACATCACTATTTGGATTATTTGCTAAATTGTTTCTAAGATCCTGTAAGCCCATATACTTTGTCTTAAGTGCCGCAGGTAGCTTTTCTGCCGGATCAAGAATTCCGTTTCGGTCTGAATCTTCATAGTAGGTAATTTTAGTAAATACCGTTGCATCATTAACAATATTCTTATCTTTATCAACATACATACTAAGATCAGCTCTTCCAAATTCATCTGTCGTGTACAACAGATCCGGAACAGGATCAAAAACAAGGGCATTATTGGAACCATCCTGTTTTACACCCCCGATATATCCGTTTTTAAGCTGGGCAATCGTATATCCGTCCAGTTGCGCTGTTGTTGAATAATTTGTTGTATTGTATGTCTGAATAGTTGGCTCACCTGTTATCTGCATTTCTGCACTGACAATCTGAGAGAATATACCAGCACCATTTTCATCCTGATTAATGAAAGTTATATCAAGCTGATCCTTTTCAACCTTTTCAGAGCTGAAAAGTTTCACAATATTTTCACTAGTTAAAGCACTGGAAGGAGCATTTACTGCTAATAGCGATATAACACCGTCATAACCGGAAGGGGCAATTTTTACTGCCCATCTGTCATCGGTATCAATTCCGCTAGGCCCAAGAGTATCACCTACAGCTGTGATATTTGCGGCAGTAACTCTTACTCCGTCATTTACCCCTCTGTCTTCAGTCGCTTTAAAACCAACAGTATTCATTCCAACTCTTAAAAGAGGTGCAATATTAAAGTTGCTGGTTGCGGACATAAAGTTAGTATCTATCAATGCTCCTCCTGGTGCAGGTGTATTAACTGCAGGGCCGGCGTCTGCAAGGCCCAAAACAACATATGAACCAACAGGAATCGCATTTATTATTGGAGTGTTTAGTGATATTGTATTTGGACCTGTAATAGCATTAACAGTATATTGGACCTGATTAATGACTATATCCAGACCAGGGCCTATTCCGGTAAGGCTGGAAAGTGTTACCTGATTAGCACCTGCTGGTGCTGGCACCGTCACTGTTATCGGGTTATTTGAGGTATCAAGTGCCAGATTGGCATGATACACTGTTGCCGGAGAAAAACCAGCTGCACCAAAATTACCAACAGTCGGACTGCTGACAGCAGGTGATAGGGAAAGAGTATTCGCACCTATCGCTGTAACTCTACCAATCTGCCCATTAAACTGAACCCACTCATTAACCACATAATCACTGGTATCAATCATATTAAGGAGACCAGGTGAGGAACCGTAGGCAGTACTCTTTACGTTAAAGCCGTTTACATACAGAAAAGCATCATCATTCGCTGCTATACTTAGCTGTGACGCAGGGTTAACAGAGTTAAGGAGGAAACCTCTCTTACCCCAGATACTCTGACTCTTATATGTACCGTTTGCTTCATCAAATTTTGTTCCGGCAAAATATGGATACCATATTTGTCCGCCACCCAGATTTTGAGCATTAACATAACCTGCTGTTTCAGTATTTGTTTCCTGGGCATTTGTTATTTTTATTATCTTTCCTGTATTAATACCAAGTGCATCATCAACATACTGACCAATCATCGTACCATTTTCAGTATTATATAACTGGCTTAAATTATCATTTGGATTGACAAGATAGGTTGGTGTTTCCTGAGGTCTGACCAAACCTGTAAGTAAATCAACAATCCTGCCGGGAGGAGAACTGTTTACACCCTGCCATCTTGCAAAGGTATCAGTTTTTTTACTGTTGGTAATGCCAGGATCCTGCTCAACATATGTCAGAAATTCATTGGCAAACATTGGCATATCAGCATTTACAATCTGTGTTCGGTTATTTACAGTTGTATATTTACCTTCAATATTTTTCCTTCTACCCTCAAAGCTTATGTTTGGACGGTTCAAATCAACCGGTTGAGCTGATTCAGGAAGATTAAACCCGTCCCCTGTATATGCGTCAAACCGGAAGTTTCTGGCCTTAAAGTAATCACTGTTAGGAGGTACAATCGCGTTACTAGGTACATCAACTGTACTCTCAAAACGGAACCTTACATAAGTACCTGGTGCAGGCATACTAATCGGTCCTGATGGAGAATATGCTGGTGCGGAAGGCCCGGTAGGCTGATTAGCATTAAAAATAGTTGTTTCAGGTCCCCATGTCGAATTATCTGGACTTGTGGACATATATACCTTTCGGGCAATATTGGAAATATTTCCGGTAAGGTCATCCAGAGCCTGGTAATCAAAAGAAAACTTAGTATTATTGGTAGTCATCAGATATGAACCTGTTTGGCGGCTACTGGTCACTGATACAGGTGGAGGACCACTCATTTTGTTTATTCTAAAATTGGATACATCCCAGCAAACTATATTTGGTTCACTAAATACTCTTTTGCCATCAAGGCTTTCATAGACAAACTTAGCTTTAATCCCGGTTTGCCCCAGAAGACCAACAGGAACAGCAAATGAATCAGTGTTCAGGCCAGGAGCAATAGAGTTATATTGTTTTGTGAAAACCAGAGCATTTGTGCTGTCATAAAGTTCAAGCCTTCTGTCAAACACAAGGGTGGGATCACCACCCTGATAGTCGAATGAGATTGTCGCAGAGGTCGCACCTGTGAGATCTATATTGGTAAAATCAACCTGAGTTTTAGGTGGGGTTATGGATGTGAAGAAATTACCGGCTGCCGGGATATTATCAATGTGAAGCATATCAGGATCACTGACATAACCCATCGCATTAACACCATTATCATCAAAAATCATTCCCAAAGGATCATCTTTCAATTCGTTAGCGCCGAAATTGGTAGTAGAACCTTTTACTGCCAGCATATTCATTGCGCCAACGGTAACACCGCCAGCAGGTACATCAGCTCCTGTGATATCCCAGTATAAATTTCTATTACCTGAAGGGGCAGGAGCCGTTGTGACATAGTTAATCATCGTATCAAATTGGCTTACCGGAGCAACCAGGCCTGTAGTTAGTGTAATAACATCTGTTGGGTAACTTATTGAACCAATGGTATATGTATTTCCACCTATTACCACATCATCACCAGGGTTAAGGTTTATCGCATTATGAACCTGAATATTTGTCGCACCGATACCATAAGCGGAATCAATGATCGCACCATAATGGAATGGACCTGTAAGACCGGCAAGGAAAGCCGAATAATCATGGTTAACCGTTCCTATTGACTGAGTATTATCCGGTGCATTGATATCAAATGTAACTGGAGTAGTAGCCGCTACTGTATTTATCGTTGATATTATATTAAAAGAAACACTATCTGCCGCAGAAGAAGATGGCCCGGTAATCGAATTTGTAAATATAGCTGCATTAGTGTCAACAGGTGGCCCTAATGGGTTTATAAAACCCTGATAAATTGGCGGAGCTACCGTAATATTTTTTGGCCCCATACCTGTTACAAACTCAGTATCAAGATCCTGCCTGTAATAATAAAAGTCTGTAGGTTCAAGCTTATTACCATATAGCCTTATATCATCAAGATTCCATCCATCATAATTATCATTGGGAGCAAAGTTAAAATTGTTTGTTACT
>CAYRDV010000148.1:0-13461 GCA_964422885.1 uncultured Candidatus Sericytochromatia bacterium | reverse complement strand
CAAACTCATATAAATCACCAATCATTGAAGGATAATCATGTACATCACTATGTGGTGATTGTCCGTGATTTCTGAGATCCAGTAAGTAAATAGTAAAATTATCAGCCAATTTCCGGGCAACACTCATCCAGTTATCAGAAGAACCCAACAAACCATGCAAAATTATTAATGGAGGCCCTTCACCAATTTGCCTGTAAAATAGTTTCATAAATTATTAATATTTTGAGTTTTTATCTGCCGGAGCTTTATTGGTAACAATTGCGATACTTGCACTGGCTCCTATCCTCGTAGCCCCTGCTTTTAACATTTTCAGGGTTGTTTCGGTATCTCTGATACCACCTGAAGCTTTTACTCCCAAATCAGGCCCAACAACTTTTCTCATAAGAGCGATATCAGCTTCTGTTGCACCACCAGGACCAAACCCAGTTGATGTTTTAACAAAATTTGCTCCTGCTTTTACAGAAAGTTCGCTTGCTTTTATTTTTTCTTCATCTGTTAACAGACCTGTTTCCAAAATTACTTTTAAAGTAGTCCCATTACATGCTTCAACTACAGCCCGGATATCATTTTCTACTTTTTGATAATCTTTACTTTTTAGAGCGCCTACATTTATTACCATATCAATTTCATTTGCACCATCAGCAATCGCTTTTTTTGTCTCATATGCTTTAGATTCACTGCTTGTTGCACCTAAAGGAAACCCGATTACTGTACATACCATAACAGAAGAGCCTTTTAAAAGTTTTGCACAAAGTGGAACCCATGATGGATTGACACAGACTGATGCAAAATTATATTCTTTTGCTTCTTTGCATAACTGGATTATCTGAGTTTCTGTCGCTTCCGGCTTTAATAAAGTATGATCGATAAAAGAGCCGATATTTAATGGAATATCTTTATTACCCAGAGTAGCCCCAACCCTGTCAGCACCAGCGTTTATAATGGTATCAAATTTGTTTAGGCACCGTGAAATACAATCATGTGTAGTGCAGGTATAACAATTTGACTCACTGCTACCACCTGCTGCAGTATGTGAAGGAGATGATGAGACCTGTGGTAAAGCAAATGTTTGCACTGTTTTTGGTGAAACAGCGGATACAAAAGTTTTTTGAATATCAACCAGATTACAGACTTTGGCCCTGGTTTTTTCGATATCGCTGACCAAATTGTCATTTGCCTTGTAATCACCTGATGGAATCAAAAAAACTTTACCATTCATCGCTAATGCCTGAACCAAGGCACCAAGATAAGCGTTACTTCTTTCCAGTTTTGCTAATTTTCTTAGGACATTATCATTATTTACAGGAACAATAAAAATATCACCATTAATTTGTTTTGAGTTTGCCGCATTAGCATAATCAAGATATGACACTTCGATATTACTGTTTCTGAATTCAGAATCAGCATTCATCAATCTGCTATATTTAGGAAATATCGCTTTAACTTGGTTTCTTTTCTTAAATTCTTTAAGAATGGTGACAAAAGAATCAATGTTAACATCAACGTTAGGTAACAAAAAAACAACTGTTTTCCCGGAAACATTTATTTCTGTACCAGCAGGAAGATGAGCACTGCCTGAGTGTTCAGAATTAAGAATATACATTACTTCTTTTGTTACTACATTTACTAGTTGCTGATAATTCATATGTTCCTGTCTTAAGTAAAAGCTATAAATTACGTATTAAATATACCAGTAATACTGATGAATGAAAAGGCTTATATAGTAAAAGGAGATAAAACATTGTTTTATCTCCTTTACTAAAATTTTTTTACTTTAATTTATTAATAATATCTTCAGCAATATTACCTTCCCGGAATATTTCCTTCATATTAAAAGTCTTATCCAGCTTCATTTGCGCTGCTAAAGATGTAAAAAGAGTTAAAGGAGCTAAAGCTCCGGAAATAATATTTCCTTTTTCTGATTGATTTACCAGAATTCCCATATCTTTATAAAGTGACAAAAGTTGTTTTTCTGAATTAAGTTTATCAACAAGCTGACCAAGAGATGAATCAGTTCTGCTCTTATTTAGAATATTTAAAATCCGTTCTTTGTCTTTTAATTCCAGACCATTTTCTGACTTTCTGGAAAGAACTGCCTGAATTTCAGTCAAATGATTATCAACAAGGGAGTCACAGGGAAAAAGGTCAAATGAAAAGGGTGATTTTGGTCCATTATCAATAATATTTACATTATGCTCATTACCTTTGAAGTTTATATTATCATCACCTTCACCACCAATTATGGTTATTGTAGGGGCAACCTGAACTTTAGGAACAGGAAGGGAAGATACGGTTACATTATCTTTTCCGCCTCCGGCATCTATAACGATGTTCTTATCACCTTTAAAAGTAAATTTTTCTTTATCAATAGTAACTTCAGTGACATCGCCTTTATGATTTACATTAATGTTGTTGTCTTTATCATTGGCACTGATATAAACTGTTTTACCAGTGTCTTTTATAAAAGGACTAACACCATTACTTTCTATCATTATTTACTCCCAGGACTAATTACTGAATTTATTATAGATTTTTACCGTAAATAACTTGTTTAAAATTTTTACTTATGCAAGCACTATTTTACACTTTTTTTACAATTTAAACATAAAATTTTTAAGGTTACTTGGCATAATAAAATCATAAAGAATGAAAAAAATATCCAAACAGGAGGATAAAATGAAAAAATTAATAAAAGGGGTTATATTAACCGTTTCAATTTCGCTAGTGTCAGCTTGTGCTGCAAATATGCCTGGAAGAGGACATAATACAGATAATGATACTTTTGGTCTGCTAAGCGATCAAAGAGTAAATACGGAGCATTTTGACAGAATGCAGGGTAAAATGAAGGGTTTTATCAAAGAACTCAACCTGTCTGAAGAACAAAAAAAACAATTTAATGAAATAAAGCACTCTGTAAGGAACCAATTTAATAAAAACAAATCAAAAAGGGAAGAATTAAAGAATATTTTTAAAGAATCTTTTTTAAGTGACAAAATAGACAAAGAGGCTCTTAAGAATAAGCTTAGTGCAATAAAGCCCCAAAATGATGAAAGGTTAGATTTAATAGCAAATAATATTGTAAAAGCATATAATATTTTAACACCGGAACAAAGAGATAAAGTAGAATCACGTCTTAATCAAATTGAAAAAAAAGTTGGTAATTTTAGCAATAATCCATTAATAAAAAAGTTTCATAACCCTGAAAAAAGAGTTGAAATGATGGCAAAAGCTCTTAATTTATCAGATTCACAAAAAGAAAATCTGAAATCGCTTTTTCAAAATGGGGTTCCAGACAGAAAAGAGCAATTTGATAAAATAAAAAATATCAGGGCTTCTGTTCAAACTGAATTAAAAACAGGTAATCCTAATGCTGAAAAAATCAAAAGCATAATCAAAGGTGCCCGTGATGGGATGGAAGCAAATATGGATAAACATCTTGATAAATTAATAAAGGTTCATGATATTTTAACTCCTGAACAAAGGACCAAATTAGTAGAAAAGCTTGAAAAGAGAATGAGTAAAGTACATAAAAAAATGAAACAAAATTTTCATAAGAGTGAAGAGTGAGGCCACTTCGTTCAGTGAGGTCAGACAGCTAAAGCTGTCTTAGTGAGGAGGAAGTGAAGGAGAAGGAAGAAAAAAACTTCTTTTCACTTCTTTACTTCTTCCTCACAGACAAGGCTTGCCCTTGTTGCCTCACAGGTAAACTTGTTTACCGCCTCACTTCCTCCTCACTAAAATTTAAGGTTATTATAGAATTAGTTAGATTAAGTTTTTTGAGATTAAAAATGAAAATTCACCTGATTGATGATGATGAAGAGTTACATGAACTGCTTAAAGTATATTTTGAAGATATGCAGATCAGTCTGACCTGTTCTGAAACCCCTCACAAAGGGATTGAATATGTAAAAAACCATGATGTTGATCTGGTTATTTTGGATATAATGATGCCAGGAATGGATGGCTTTGAAGCCTGCAAAAAGCTCCGTGAACAAAAGCCATTAATACCAATAGTAATGCTGACAGCAAAAGGAGATGATTTTAACAAAATAGTAGGTCTTGAGCTTGGGGCAGATGACTATATGTCAAAACCATTTAACCCAAGAGAGTTGCTGGCCAGAATCAAAACAATTATGAGAAGAGTAGAACGTTCATCAGAGATAAAATACCGGGAGAAGAACGAAAATATTATCAACTCGCCAACATGGGGTATAACAATGAATTTTGACTCCAGAGAAGTTTTTTTTAAAGGCAAAGTTCTTGATTTTACAGCAACAGAATTTGATTTGCTGAAATGTCTGATGGAAAATGCTGGTATTGTCCAAAGCCGGGATTCATTGATGAATAAAATTAAAGGAATCGACTTTGAGGTATTTGACCGTTCAATAGATGTTTATATCAGTAAAATACGGCAAAAACTTGATGATGATCCCAAAAAGTCAGAAATAATCAAGACTGTTTGGGGAGTAGGCTATATTTTTCCAAAATTATAATTACATATTCTGATTTTAAATGATAAGAAAACTTTATAATAAACTATATATATATGCAACAATTATCCTTATTACTTCAATATTTTTAACTATTACCGTAATAAATGTCGTTTTTCAGTTTAATCAAAAAAATATAGTTAGTGAACACCTGATAAACGAAGCAATATTAGTGCAAAGAATTCTCAGGCAAACTTATGAGGAACACCCAGAGTCAATGCAGAGGCGTGTTCTTGAGGTATCAAAGCAGTTAAACTGGAATATTTCTTTATGGAAAGGGAACTCTTATTTATTTTATACTGGCAGGAAACCAGAATCAGCTCCAAAAGAAAAGCTTCGGGAATTAATGCGGGATAAAAAACCGATGATTTTAAATAAATTCAGGCCACCTTTACAGTTTCTATTACTTTTGGACGAAGCTAAACCTGAGTTAGGATATATTGTTTTAAAATTTATACGCCCACAAATGCCTTATCCCAGGTTTAGCCCCTTATTTTTTGCTGGTTTCCTGATTATGTTATTTATGGGACTACTGCTAATCCCTTACTCTCTATATATCCTCAGGCCATTTAAAGAGCTTATGTATTCTATTAGCAGAGTATCAAAGGGTGATTTTTCTACATCCATTGTTGTACCCAAAAACAGTGAGTTTAGTGAATTGGCAGAAGCTTTTAATAATATGACTTTTAAAATACAGGAGATGATTGCCCAAAAACAACGACTGATCGCAGATGTATCACATGAGTTAAGATCCCCTCTTACAAGAATGAGACTTAGTCTGGAAATACTGGCAAAAGATCCTGAAGGCAGAAAAAAATATATCGGTAAAACGATATCGGAAATTGAGTTACTCGATCAATTAATTCAGGATTTACTTGATATATCAAAATTTGAGCTAAATACAAATAATATTTTGTTAGAAAATGTTAATCTAAAAAATCTGCTTACAGAAACACTGGAAAAGCATCATCTACTTTTTGAAGAAAATAATTTAAAAATAAATACAGAGATACCAATTGAAGACGTTTTAATCAAAGGTGACAAAAATTTACTGGAAAGAGCTTTAAATAATATTTACTCTAACCTGATAAAATACGCCCCTGAAAACTCAAATGTAGATATAAATTTAAAACTAAATGGAAAAAAAGCTCTATTATCTATCAGGGATAGAGGAACCGGGATAAAGGAAGATGAATTTGAAAAAATTTTTGAACCCTTTTACCGTTCTGATGATTCCAGATCAAGAAAAACTGGTGGAACAGGTCTTGGCCTTTCAATTGTAAAAAAAATCATCGGGTCACATCAGGGAAATGTCTGGGCTTCCATGCCAAATGATCACCAAAATGGGCTGATAATAAATATTGAATTTAATTTAACTCACTAAATTTATATATTTTTTTATAAACCTTATGGATTACATACTGAATCTGCCGAATAAAGCTTTATATTATCAACATTAATGTTATATCCTGTTGAAGTCAGATTTTTGGAATAATCTGGTATGATGCCAAGAGTATGTGTTCCAGGAGGTATATTAGTAATAGCTTCACGTGCAATATTCTTTACCGGATTACCATTTCCTGAATATAAATCAACTGTGTTTTTATAGACATTATCCAGATAAATTCTGGCTTTTCCATTATTTGGGCCCATTACTCCATTAAATTCAACCTGCTGATTTGCTCCAGGGGGGACAATAAAATTAAAATCAGCTCTCTGTCCGCCTCGTCCTAATGTATCAATATTCATAAAATAACCTGATGAATTGGCATTTTTTTCAAAATGGCTTACAAGCGTAAGACCAATATTCCCACCACCTGACAGAATTGCCGGAATTTCAATTTCCATAAGCTCAAAAGTGTTACTTGTTCCATAAAGATCCAGTGGAGTTGGAGTTAGAAGTGTAACAGCATTATTTGGTTCAGTAAAATAAGCATCAATTTTACCATTTTTTGGTTCTTTTTTGTATCTTAACACGACTTTTACACTAGATACTGGTGGTATCTGGTGGATTGAAGTCCTTAAACCTCTATTAATATCAATAAAAACAAAAGGTAAAGCACTAAAACCATCTACATTTAACCTGTAATCACTTGAATTAGGATTTTTTTCACCTGTACCCTCAATAGTTATTCTGTGATTTGTCCGTGAATTAAAAATATATTTTGCAATAAAATCAAAATTAGCAGAGGAAGAATAAAGATCATATCTGGTTGGAATTCCACCATCTATGCTTATATCTACTTTTCCCTGATTATTATCCTTTAAGGCTTTATACAAAATATTCAATCCTGTAAAACTATACTCAACAGCAGGATAAACTTTGAAATAATCAAAATCCATTAGATCATCTATAGCGGAAGGATTTTTAGTACCAGAAGCTTCCAGTCTTATCTTGTGCTTTTTATTTGGTAAACCCTGTAATTTGGCAATCAAAGCATTGGTATCTGCTCCATTAAAATACATATCGAAATTATTGGAATTAACTGTATTCTTTACCGGGGTTGCGGCACTCCAGGTACTAAATGAATATTCTGTCTCTGGTATTGAACTAAATAAACCGCTACCAGGGCTTGTTTCAGGATAAACTGTTACTTTATGAATACCCCATTGTTGTCCTTTCCTGCCCCATAACTCGACATTTGTCCCACTAAAATCAAATTCGATTGCTTTTCCTGGTAAATTATTATAATTATAGGTATAAGTACTGTCTGGTGATGGATAATTTACCCAATTTCCAAGCAGGCTACCTCCTGTATTAGACTGGCCTACAGGATTTGCATAGATATATTTTAAATTATATGTAGAAGAAGTATTGGTATTTTGGATAAATAAAGCATTACTTCCACCAAATGTCCATGAGTTAACAGGATCTGATGTCCACCCTCCACCTCCTGAAATATATGTAAGACCTGCCTGACCAATCTGAGGGCTATCATTAACATAAATTGTACTACCACTACTATTTACATATTCAAAACCATTTATTGAAAGGTTATTTAATGGTGTTATCCCGGTAGCTTCTACCGTTAATCTGTGAGAACCAAGTGTAAGGCCACTATAACCTTTTATCAGTGTATTAATAGCAGTTACAACTCCATCTGTTATTGCAGGAACAGGTGCATATGTTGCTATTCTGGTAACAGTACCACCATCAATACTTACATCTACACCACCACCATTATTGTATTTCCAGCCCCAATAATCTACTTCAGTGCCTGTAAAGATCAATTCTACTGCATGAAATACTCTTGCATAATCAAAATCCATAGCATAACCTGTGGCTGAAGCATTTTTTGTGCCTTTGGCTTCAAGTCTTACTTTATGCTTTCCGTTTGGTAAACCCTGTACTTTGGCAATCAGAGCATTGGTATCTGCTCCATTAAAATACATATCAATATTATCAATTGTTTTTTCTGCTATAAGGCTAAATATACCGCTACCAGGAATTCTTTCAGGATATACTGTCACTTTTACCTTGCCATAATCCAGACCTTTCCTTCCCCATAACTCCACATTAGTATTACTAAATTCAAATTCAATGGCATTTAAATATCCGATAATGGTTGCATTGGGGTTAAATGTAGTAGCTACTGTAGAGTTGGGGTTATACCAATTCTGTGATATAATACCTCGTTTTTTATAATAAGAAAATTTCAAAATCAAAATGTTATTAAAAAGAGAAGAAATAAAAGAAACAGAAGAAAATATAAAGCAAGAAATGAATAATGAGAAAGATGTAAGAAAAAAAGATAGATTAATGTTTTTATATCTAATAAAATCAGGTCAGTGTAAAGTAATGACAGGAGTGGGAAAAATACTTGGTAAAGACAGAACAACAATGAGAAAATGGGCATTAAAATATAAAAATGGAGGAAAAGAAGAGCTTTTAAAAAGAGAAACATCAAATGGAGTTACAGGAATCTTAACAAAAGAAGAATTACTTGAATTAGATAAAAAATTAAAATTACCTGAAGGATTTAAATCATATGAATCGGTAAGAGTATGGATACAAAAGGAATTCAACAAAGAAATGACATATAAAGGTGTTTATAATCTATGTAAATATAAATTAGATACAAGCTTAAAAGTGCCTCGTCCAAGTAATCCTAGCCAAAATAAATATGAATTTGATGATTTCCAAAAAAAATATTAAAAGAGAAAATAAAGGAAGTAAAAAAGACAAGTAAGAAGAAAATAAGATTATGGTTTCAGGATGAAGCCAAATTTGGATTAATAACAGATTTAGGTAGAAGAATAACAAAAAAAGGTGTAAAGCCAGTAGCAAAAAAAGTATTTATAAGAGAATGGTTTTGGCTATATGGAGCAGTAGAACCTTTAAGTGGAGAAACATTCTATTTTGAATATAACAAATTAGATGGTATATGTTTTGAAAGTTTTTTAAAGAAATTGGCAAAAGAATATCCAAATTCGACAAATTTGATGGTATTAGATTCGTGTGGAGGGCATATAAATCAAGAAGTCGAAACGCCTAAAAATGTTATATTAGAATTTTTACCATCATGTAGTCCTGAATTGAATCCACAGGAACGAGTATGGGAAGAGCTAAGAAAGTTATTAAAAGGTGAGACATTTTATTCTTTAAAAAGATTAAGAAAGTTTTTGAGAGAAGAATTGAATAAAATGACAAAAATACAATATCAAGGGCTAACTTTTTTCCCATATATTAGGGAAGCATTATCCGAAAATTTTGATTTAGAAATATGATGTATTATTTTGAAGAATTGGTATTATAGGTAAAATCACCACTAGTTGCCCAGCCTCCTGACATACTTACTGAATATGACTGAGAAGCAGGTTCAAGGTAAATATATTTTAAATTATTTGTAGTATCAGTATTTTGTACTGTAAGTGGTGAGCCAGTATTATAATAGTAATCCTGTGGGGAATTTTGATAACGTGTCCAGGCTAAAGACCCCGGATTATATTTTATATTAGTGTTTTCGCTTGCAGCTATTTCATATGGGAAACCACTTGAATAAGAGTATTTTCCATCACTTGCTCCTGAATCAGATACATTATTTGTCCAAGTGCCAACAGCACCAGTATAGTTTACGAAGGAACTATTATCCTCAAAAATATCAATACCATCCAAATCATCAAGAGTATCTGGACTATCATTTGGTTTATAATTTAAAATATTAGTTTTAATAAATCCGCTACTCACATCATCATTTTTATCTTCCCAATTTCCAGAAAATGTTGCTCCAGGTTCATTTTCTTCAAATGTCTTTATTTTAAAACCATTTTTTTCAACAACTTTATGTGAGTCAACACGATTAACAGGTGCTGAAGTTGGAGGCAAATTAGAATTACACCCTGTTGATAAAGCAGTAATACAAATGCTGATATAGATTTGCAGAATCTTTTTATTCAAAACTAGTACCTCTTCTAAAAAATAGGTATAAAAATGCAAATAAATCCCCAAAGGGGCCCCTGCTAGTATTAACTCCCGAAGTTAATACTAATAAATTTGCCGAATTGATTTGAAAACTTAAATTTTAATTTAACAGAGTTTGGTTATACTTGTAAATACATGAATTACGTCAATTAAATATCAGCAAAATGTATGCAAAAAAAAATAACACACTTTATCTATAAGCCTTACTAATAAATAACTTCAGATATCTTATAAGATTTTTTCTTTGTAAATTGGTTGTAAACTTTGTATTATCTTTTTTGGTTCAATATATTTTAACTTAAAAGTCACCTTGACATGAGGGCATAATTTAAAGAGAAATTTAATTATAACTTAATAAATAAGCTAAAATTATAAAATAATTATTGCTTTTTTTAATTATTGGTATTATGATCAGGTAATAAATACAAATCCAAACGATATTTGCGATATATTCGTTATACTTTATATTGGAGTTATAAATGAAAAAAGGTCAATTTAGAGCTACTGTATTATTTTTTCTAACTGGTTTTGTTTTTATGGGTCTGAGTTGTCAGAAAACTATTAATCTTTCAGAAGGGTTAAAAACTCAGAACTCTGGGCATATTTCCGTGCTAAAAGATATATTACCACCTGATAATAGTTGTGAAGAAAAAAATTTTGGTGTAAAAGATGTGACACCTTCACCTGAACCTTCACAGAGCCCTTCTGAACCACCAAATCCTACTTATAACTTCTCGGCTTATGATACATATATAGCAACTTTATCAGAAGAACAAAAACAAAGGTTAATTGCCAAGCCAAAACCAAAATTTAATCAGGCTTATCCTGTCCCTGATGATGCCAGAAAAGGTGAACTAAGCCTTATATTTAAAGACCAGTATCAAATCAGGTTTAAAGATAATGAAAAAAGCTTTATATCATTATTGCCCAATAACAATAAAGAATTATATGAAAAATTAAGAGATGTAAATGAACAGATAAGGGAAGTAAAGGCAAAAATTTATGTTTCTGATGCTGCCAGAAAAAGCGAAGCAGAGATGGCAAGAGAAGAGCAGGAATCTGAAGCCTTTTTTGAAGTTGATTTTCCAAATCAGGGCTCTATGTACGGTTTATTCATTGAAGATGCCAAAATCAAAAAAATGGTTGATAAAATGAGGCAAAACCCTCTTGTTTTAAGCATCAATTATTCGGGTATAGGAGGGACTTCGGAAATCCCCACTGATCTAATTTTTTCTAATATAGGTCTTTCCGGTCTTGGTGGCAGTGTTTCTGCTGAAGAGACCAGATATTATTATGCAAGAATAGGTGCTGATAAAGCCTGGGATATTGTTAAAGATAGGAATATTATCCCGGCAAAAATTGCTGTAATAGATATAGGCTTTGATACAACTCATGAAGATATGTCTAATGCTTATGATACAACAAATCAGGCTTATTGTGCTCCTGATAGAACACCAATATGTGTTCAGGGAGAAAGTGTTGCTCAGACTGATTCTTCTGATGGCAATCATGGTGGACATGTCGCAAGTATAATTGCAGCAACATACAATAATGGTAGGGGTTTAGCTGGCCTTGCATATAATCCAAATTCTAAAATAATACCAATAAAAATTAAATCAACCACTCCATCAGGTGGTGGGAAAGCCGAAATTAATTTTGGTCTTGTTAGCGATGCTATTAAATACGCAGTAGAAAAAGGGGCAAAAGTTATAAGTATAAGTATGAATCCGCCATCTCTAACATTAGAAGATAATATTAATGTAAACAGTGAATTGCTTAAAGCATATCAGGCTGGAGTCCTTTGTGTAATAGCAGCTGGAAATCATGATGTCAATATTCCATACAATGTAGATAATGATTCAGGAGCATTGGTAGTAAGCGGTACAGCAAAAAATATTAATGCAAGATGGCTTCCTCCTGATCCTGTTACTACACCTACTCCTAAGCCTACACCAACATCTTTTCCTACACCCATTCCTACGCCAACACCTATACCTACTTCTCTTCCTGAAAAAGGTTCTAATTATGGAACCAGAATTGATATTGCAGCTCCATCAGAACGTATACCTATAGCCAGTACAAATAATACATATGAATACGCAAATGGAACTTCATTGTCAACACCTATGGTAGCAGCTACAGCAGCATTGATAAGAGGATATAAACCATATTTGACAATAAGAGGAGTGAAACAGTTGCTAATTTATTCTTCTACGCCAATTCAGGCAGATCATACTTTAGGTTTTTTACTTGACCTGAATGATCCAAACCTGATTCCAAACGGGCGTATGCTAAATATGGGTAAAGCACTTGAATTAACAGGGAGGTCGGGCACCAATTTTGTTCGGGTATTTAATACAGATTCAAAAGTTGAAGTAACAAATTGGGGTATTACTTCAACAATTAGTTATAAGCAGGAGTATACTGATTTTGCTTATTATGCCAGTCATTATCATTTTAAAACTTATAATTACGGTTGTGTCTATAGCTGGGGCTATCAAGGCTGGTTTTGGAGCCCTCTTAATAATTTTTGGTCAGTAGATGAGCAATTACATGGCATTGCAGGGCAGAAAAACCCGGTAAGTTCTTCAGTTATTTCATCAGGGGAAGTTCCTGTTTCTAATTATGATTTACATTTTTAAGTATTGAATTTATGAAAAATATTGAAAAAAATAAGCTTATTTCTTACCCTCCTCTCTTTGTAAGAGAGGAGTTGGAGGAGAGTTTATGAAAAAAATAAGTATATTGATAATATTGGCTTTATTAGTAGGTTGCAGTCCCGGAGTAAATACTACGATACCACAAATAAAGCAATCATCAAAGCCTGTAGTGGCAGCATCTTCTGTACCAAATCCCTCCACTACTGTATCATTATCAACACCAAAAGTTACTGAACTTCCTGTAAAAGATGGCACAGGTAAAATTCAACAATCAGGAGAAGCAAGTAATGCTCCCTCACCATTACCAACTTCTACTCCAACACCAGAAGAAACCTCAAGTTCATCCGAAGTGAAACCTAGCCTAATTCTTTTTCCATCTGCTACACCCTGGCCTACTGGTGATCGTGGTACTCCTAAACCAAGATTTGATATTAATAAGCCTGTTGAGGAAGGGGTTAGAATTGCATATATGTCAGTTGTTTTTAAAGATCCAGCAAAGATAAGGTATAAACCTGATATTAAAGAATTTATTTCATTATCAGGTGCTGATGTTACCAATATTAATAAATTATTTAAACAATATTATATTAAAACCTGGCTGCATGATTCTACATATGGAAAGACTGAAGAACAGCTAGAAAAAGAGGAAAAAGAATCTGAAGCATTTTTTGGTGTCGATTTCCCAAATGATGCTTCTATATATTCATTTGATGCAGAAACTCCAATAAATGTAAAAGAGTTTATAGAAGCATTTAGATTAGATCCTTCTGTTCTTAGTGCTAATGAAGATGCAGTTGGAGGTACATCTTAGAACATGATTTACGGGATTAAAGGATGGGTGCATTAAATTTTAGTAGAAAACCTTAAGAAGCCCTTAAATCCCAGAACT
>CAYRDV010000147.1:9467-13568 GCA_964422885.1 uncultured Candidatus Sericytochromatia bacterium | reverse complement strand
CGGGTAAAAACAGTATCAGGAAGTGAAGTCCTACTGCAAACATTGAAAAAATTGCGACACCAAGACCTTTATATTCTCCTGGCCCAAAATTAAGAACAACAAAAACCCTGATTAAAATAGAATAAATAACAATTATTATAAAATTTATCATAGCAAATTTTTTAAGGTTTTCCACTTATTTACCTCTTAATGTTTCCAGATATTTTATTTTTTCATCACGATAAAACAGATTCATAGTTTCAAAAGGGATGATTTTCCCATCTTTATTTACAATATGGACACAGGATTTTTTTATTGCTCTGACATCAAAGTTATAGGCGTCAATAAACTGCATAATTATGATTCGGAAAAGATTATCATAGCCTAAATTAGATGCAGCAATACCAGGAAGGCAGCACATTAATGATTTTAACTCTTCGGATGCAGTTTCTACAGAATTAGCAGTACTAAACATTTTTAGTAAATGTGATTTTAGTTTTTCATCTCTTTCATAGACAATAGTGTTTTTTGAAGAATTTAGCAAATCATCAGGGTTAATCATATTTGTAAGTGGCACTACTTTATCATTTACTTTCAGGGCATAAGCCATTACCAAAGCATCAGGATTGCAAGGCACAGGTAGGAGATCAGCAGGTGAAAAAATATTTGTCTGGTTTAAAATATCATTTCTGACTTCAGTTAAGGTATATCGGTCTGTTTCCGGGTTAAAATTTTCTAATCGTCCGGCTACTTGGACTGGTTGAAAAGTAACCCCTCTTACACATTTCTGTTTGAGAGCAAACTCAATTATTTTACCAGCTTCATCATTATTTAGTCCCTTTTGAATTGTTACTACCAAAGTAGTAGAAATATTATATTTATTTAAATGTTCCAGAGCTTTTAATCTTACTTCACTTAAATCTTTCCCCCTGAGTTTTTCCAACGTACTTTTTTTAAATGAATCAAACTGTAAATATATTTCAAAACCTGGTTTATAATCAGCAAGCTTTTTTACAAATTCTTCATCACTGGCAATTTTTATCCCATTGGTATTGATCATCAGATGTCTGATTGGCTTTGTTTTGGCAATATCCAGAATGGTAAAAAAATCAGGATGAATTGTTGGTTCGCCACCACTTATTTGAACTACATCAGGATTACCTTCGTTTTCAACAATAATATCCAGCATTTTTTCCACTTCCTCAACAGTTCTGTGTCTGCCATATGTAGGAGAAGAACCGGAGTAACACGTAGGGCAGGTCAGATTACATCTATCAGTAATCTCAATCAGAGTAAGGCATGAATGTTGTTCATGATCGGTACAAAGACCACAATCATAAGGACAGCCAAAATGAGTAGGAGTGTTAAATTTTAGAGGGGTTTCACTAGTTTTTATATAGTTCCGGCAATTTTTATAATATTCGATATCAGTGGCAATTAGCACCTTTTGTTTTCCATGTTCCTGGCATCTTTTCAGCATATACACATTATCATTTTGGAAAACTATTTTGGCATCAACTCTTTTCAGGCATATATGGCATAAGCTCAGAGTAAAGTCATAGTATGTGTAATCTCTTTCAGGCATTTTTAATCCTTATTTATAACCATCAATAATTACTTGAAATATACCTAAAATAACAGGAATTTCTTTAAAATAATATTTTATACTATCTATAGTCAAATTTTTATTTTCTAGGCAAAGGAATAGCCATTCGTCTGCATTAGTTACACAACCATATATTTTTTTTATTTCTCTTTTATTCTTTTCATTAAATTTTTGAATACCAACTAATTGAGCTGAACATTGATCTATACCTAAATCAATATCTGCTTTCTTTGCTTCTATAACAGATACTAAAGGAGCAACTAGTCTGGGAATGCCTGTATTTTTTGAAAAAATAAAATCACATTCTCCCATAAGGCCGCTTGATTTATCAACATTCAAAACTTCTCCTGAAAATAATTCTATGAATAATTTATTTCTTTCTTTTACTTCTGCCAGTATAGGAAAAACAACTGCTTCAGACCGTGCTTTTTCTGTTGTTAAATGAAAAAAGCTACTTTTTTTTAGTGTTTCATCTGACCAACTACTAAGAGGTATAGGTTGAATTTCTGAAAATAATCTTTTTGTTTGAAACTGAATTCCAAATTTTTCTTGCAGATCTTGTAAAGAAAAATTTCTATATGACATTTTTATTCATAGCCTTTCATCTATCTCAAGTTATTATAAATATTTTTTCCAATAAGCCATAAAAGATTATAGTGCATTAATCATTAATTTTTTAGGAAACAAAAACACCTGATAATAATAAATTAACCCCGCCACACAGGCCAGTTGAATCGGGCTTAAGCCAAAAATTAGAGCAGGATAAGGCTTGATAAACTCGATTAATAACCTGAATAACAGATATCCTGATAAAAATATTTTAAATTTTGCCCCATCAGTTAACTTTTTCTTCTCTAGTTTTGCCAGGAATATCCATAATAATAACAGAAACACAATTTCATATAAATTAGTGGGGTGCCGTCTGATGCCATCACCTAAATCAATGGCCCAGGGTAAATCAGAAGCAATACCATATGTTCCATCTTTTAATCCTGATAAAAAACAACCGATACGCCCAAGAATCATTCCCAAGATTATAGGATAAGCCATCAAATCACCTGAAGATGCTTTTACACTTATTATTTTTTTTGTAATTTCAACTCCGATTAATCCTCCAAGTAAACCTCCCACAATAGTTTTATTACTTAGATAGTGAATAAAGGTTAGATTACCAGAAGATATAACCGGAAAATTTTCTATTATTCCCAAAACCCTGGAAAAAATCAATGCTCCAGCAACAGCGCCAATAAAAATCCAAATCCGGTTTTCATTACTAATTGGATCGCTATATTTTTTTCTTAACGACAGATAATATCTGAACCCAATTGAATATGCCAGGATTTCAAATAGCAGATGAGAATCTATTTCAAGGCTTCCAAAAGTTAGATTTAAAGGAAATTTCATTTTTTGTTCTTTTTAAAATCGCTGTATCTATAGTTAAATAGAAAAAGAATTTCACAACAATGGTCTTTACTTCGACTCGCTCAGTAACCAAGCCCCTTGTTCAGGCAAAGCCTGATTGTGAAAAACATAATATTTATTACTATTACACTGTAATTTAAATTTTGTCTGTTTCAGTGCTTGATGAATCAAGCCACTACATCAGATTCAATTTTGTAGAACTTCGATTACAGTGTACTATAACCATAGATTAACATAAAGGTTTCAAGTTTAAAAATTATAAGAAATCTAAATATCTGCAATAATTATTTTCATTTAGCAAAAAATGCTATAATTATGTTGTCTGGTAAAGGATAAAAAAGCTAAAAATGTTTTTCTATTTATTTTAAAATTTTTCTATAATAAGAAGGTTCATTCAATCTTTCCTATTTTTAGTTTTATCGACAATGTCCTCAACTTAATATTTACTACAATAACTATAGCTATGCATATGCATATTGTTCAGCAGTATTTTGCTCATAAATAAACTAAAACACCACAAGACCCAGACGTTTTATCAACATTTATAAATGATTATCAGGAAACAAGATGAATAAATTATCTTTGGAAATCAGAGAAGCCATAGCAATGAGTTATGACTTTTCGCAATTTGAGAAAGTGGTGGAGTTTGTAAATAATGAAAATATTATTAGCCCATCAATTTTAAATTTATATCCAAAAGTTAAGATTACATTGGCAGTTTCTCATGACATATTAGAAGAAATAAAAAAAACACCGGAAATAAATGATAACTTCAAGATTACTAATTTTGATTTCTTTCATGCTATTCCTGAAAAAAGTCTTTTATATCTTATTTATAACCTTTTTGTCCAGGTAAAACAGGAGTTAATAGTTAAATTTCTGGAAAATTTATATAAATCAACTGAAGTTTATACACGTTTGTTAATCATTGATAAATTTAATGATGAAAAATATTTTAATTCAAACTGGGCAAGTAATCCTTATAATGAATTAATTAAAAATGCCGGATTTACTGTAACTAATCTGATCTTAACAGGTACAGAATTTAAAATAATTGAGGTTTTAAGAAACTAAATTTTTAACCACAGATATTC
>CAYRDV010000147.1:0-9457 GCA_964422885.1 uncultured Candidatus Sericytochromatia bacterium | reverse complement strand
ACAGATAAAGAAAATATAATAAAAAATTTTAAAAATTCTCATCTGTGTTAATCTAAGTCTTTATCTGAGTAATCTGTGGTAAATTCTTAGGAGAAATTCGGATTAATATCACCAGTGTAAATACCTGAATTGGCCTGGTCTATGATCCGAAAGAGCAATAATAGTAATAATAATGAATAAGTACCAAATTATAATTAATAAATTTGCCACAAATTTACCAAATTTTATTTCAAGATAATTATACATTGCCAAAAAACAATATTTTATAGCTATTAATAATATTCTGCCAGTTATTTTCTTTTATCAGAATAAAGCTAAAAACAACAAAGTGTAAAGTTATAAAAATGCCTGTTACCTGTGGAAAAGGTAAATATTTTTTTAGAAATAATTGTAAATCTGAATTGTTATACAGATACCATATATTTATGGCAAGAGCATGAAGAATCCCCCAAAGCAGGTAATTTAAAGAAATTTCATGCCAGAAGGCCAGAACCATCATTGAACACAAAATACCAAGATAAGGTTTTCTGGTAAAGGAAGAAACAGGATAATAAACATATTCTCTACACCATCCTGATAAAGAAATATGCCAGCGTTGCCAGAAATCAGCAATATTTTTTGCTAAAAACGGATAATTAAAGTTTTCAATCATTCTAAAACCAAATAACATTGATAAACCGATTGCAATATCTGAATATCCTGCGAACTGAACATAAGCATTGGCGAAAAATCTGAATGAGTCAATGTAGGTATAAAGCCAGATATGTTGTTCTTGAAGTGGCTCAATTAAATTAATGAACTTTGAAGTTATCAGGTAATTTCCTAAAATAACTATTTTGGCAAAACCATATAATATCCTTTCAAGACCGGATGAAAAAAGAGAAGAATCCCAGCGTCTGCGTTTTATATCTCTGAAAAAATCCTGAAACAGATTAATCGGGCCAATCAGAATTACAGGTAAAAAGAACATATAAAACAAATAGTCTTTAAAACTGTGCTCGGGTAGTTTTCCTTTATAACTTTCAATAGAATAATGAATCTGCCTGAAGAAATAATATGACATCCCTAAGGGGATTATACTTTCATTAAAAATAGAATTATTGTTTTTAAATATTAAAAATATAAAAACTGCCTGTAAAATTCCTAATATACACCATAATTCCTTTTTTCCCAGATTTTTGGCTAAATAGAAGCTGGTTATTGTTGTAATTGTAAGGATTAAAAGAGAAACCGGAGAATAATAACCAATAAAAATTGCAGTAAAAATAGTGATAGGATATAACTGCCATTTTTCAGGAAATATCCAGGCCATAATTAACGGAGGAATACAAATTAGAATAAGAGGTAATAATATTTCCATAATTACTTTTCGGTTTCTTTAGCAATCTTTTCAATCAGCCAATCAGAAAATATATCCCTTCCCTGTTTGTTTAAATGGCCATGATCGATAAAGTAAATAAAAGATAAAGGCCGAGTATATTTCCAGTAGGATATATTAAAGCTTTTTGTATATTTTGCTAATAATTTCTGAAACTCCTTTTCCTGTTCGCCTGAGTGAATCTCTTTTTCTACTATCTTTGGTCTTGGTAAATCCAGAAAAATAAGTTTTGTTCCTGACTTATTTAAAATATTCAGGTATGGGTGAAGAAAAGCAATTTCTTCAAATGTTTTTATCCTTCTTGGGTTAATTTTATAATGTAATGGTTTAATTACTTCAGGTTCCAAAGGATTACATGGCTCATAGGTATAATCATTTGTTTTCTTTAAATATAATAAGATATTTCTTAAAGTTTGAAATATAAATTTATTTAAGGCTGGTAAATCATATGTTTTAAACTCAGTTTCCTTATTTATTAAATCAAAGGCCAGCAAATCATTTTCAAAAATAACCATATCAGGTTTTAGATTAGCTAATAAATCAAAAAACTGAAGTTCCCTGGTAAGAAACTTTAAATTATCTCTATATCCATAGGAAAATACTTTAAATATTTCAATATCTTTATGAAATTTTTCTTTAAAGTAGAGCCTTTCATTACAGTTAACTCCTAAAGCAGATAAAGAAGAGCCTATAACAACTACTTTGAATGTTTTTTTATCAGGATTAAAATTCTTTTTTAAATAATTAACTGTTAAAGTAGCTTGTTTTTTTTTATAAACTCTTTGTATTTGCCCATATTTTATATCTAAAGAAGTTTTGGAAAAATAAAAAACACTTTCTGTAATAAAAAAAACTAAGGTTAATATTAACCATATTTTCAAAGGTGCTGATTTTTTATTCATTTGCCTTTGAAAACTTTTTTAATAGTATATTTTCGGCTGATTTAAGGCTGTTCATAATCATTATTTCGGCTGTACTAAAACGAATATTTAAGTTTTTCTCAAGTAAAGTAATAAATGTCAGATGAGCCATTGAATCCCACCCGTTAAGGGTTTTAGAGCTGTCATCAGGATTCAAGACATTAACAGGTACTTTGAAAGCTTCAGAGGCAGCTCTAAAAAGGCTTTCCTGGTAATTTTTCTTCTCCGTTTTTGTAGTTAATTTACTGCTGATTATTGCTTTTATTTCATTTAGCTGTACTTTCCCAGAAAGACCTTTTGGTAAAGACTCAAGTATAAAGATTTTTGCAGGTATTTTAGATGATTCAATCCGAGAACGTAAATATTCAGACAAAATGAAGGTATCAAGTAAACTATTTGTTTTTTTTACAATACAACTAATCAGTTTTTCACCAAAAATTTCATCTTCAATACCAAAACAAATGCTCTCAACTATGTCAGGATGAGAGTTTATTATTTCTGATACTTCTTCAGGCTGAATATTTATCCCACCTGAAATTACAATATTCTTTTTTCTGCCTACAATACTAAAGAACCCCTTTTCATCAATTATAGAAAGATCTCCGGTATAAAGCCAGCCATCTTTTATTAACTGCTCTGTTGCATTTATATTTTTAAAATATCCGGGGGTGATATGTTCTCCCCGTAAAATCAATTCACCCTGCTCATTAATTTCAGCTTCACTTCCATCATTAATTATAATTCTTGCTTCACAATCAACTGGTTTTCCTACACTGCCAATTTTTCTTTCATTATCATCAGTCCCACAAAACAGAGATCCGGCAACCGTTTCCGTTAATCCGTAAACATTTACTATTTTGGTATTGAATTTTTTTTCAAATTTTTCCCATAAATCCTTTTCAATATGAGCAGAAACTGAAATTATAAATTTGAAATCATCTGTAATAAAACTATCTTCATACCCTTCGGAAAATTTGTACATCAGAGAAAGAATTGTTGGAACAACAAAAAAGTGGCTTATTCTGTATTTATAAATAGCATTAAATAAATCACCAATTTTATTAATATCAAATTGCTCAATCGGTCTGATTAAAGTAGCTCCATTATAGGCAGCCAGAACGGGACCCTGAATAATCCCATCGGCATGATAAAGCATCAGATTATTCAGTATATTTGCCTGTGAATTAAGCTTATAAAATTTACTCAGGGTTTCAAGATGAGAAAAAAGGTTTTTATGAGAAATCATTACTCCTTTTGGGTCACTGGTTGTCCCGGAAGTAAATAAAATATATGCCAGGGTTTCTTCATTAATATCTGCTGGTAGTGATTCTATTGGAATAAGGGAATCCATTATATTTGGGTATGTACCTGAGTTTTCACTATTTTCCGGGTCTTTTTTACCAAGTAATTTTCTAAAAAGAGCACTCTTTTTAGGCTTATCTTTTAAAATAAGGAAAAATTTATCAGTAGTATTTATATTCCACCTGTCTACTAGATATTCTTCAACAATAAAGCCTGATGGTTCTACCTGCTCAATTATTGCTTCTGCCCTTTGAGGATTTGTATTAATATCTGTTAGTACAGCAGTTATTCCATAACAGAGAAGAGAAAAAAAGAATACAATTGTATCATAGTCAGTTTTAGTGGCTACAACTACTTTATCCCCCTGCTTTAAACCATAATTCTGAAAAAGGCCACAAAGCTTTCTTACATTCAAACTAAAGTCTTTATAAGATATTTTCTGCCCTTCTATTTCTAAAAAAGTAGTATTTTTACCAGAATTATTAAGTATTTCTATGATATTTTTATAACCCATTCATTAATTTCTCTTTAATTACTTTACCTGCATCATTATGAGGAAATCCTTTTTTTAGTTTAAAAATTGAAGGTAAATGTGAAATTCCAAGATTTTCAATAATATCATTTTTTATTTTATTTATAAAACTTTTTTCATCTTTTATAAAATTTTTACTTATGATAAAAGCAATCATTTTCTCATTATCGTTTTCTTTATAAGAATAAACAACTGCATCATAAATTTCAGCTATTTTTTTGATAAAATCAACTACTTCTTTTAGAAAAACTAAATCTCCTGAAGCAGTCTTGATAATTTCTCTTTTTCTGCCCAAAAGCTGAATTTTTCCTTCATTAGTAGAACAAGCTATATCTCCGGTGTAGAGCCATTTATCAATAATCAACTCTTTTGTCAGTCCTGGTTCACAAAGATAACCCTGCATAAGATTTTCACTATAAATTCTTAATTCTCCCTTTTGTCCATCCTGAATTATATTTCCATTTTCATCAACAGTCTGGGCAATGCAACCAATAGGAGAGCCGATGTTTTCACTGGTTAATTGCTCTTCAGGATTTTGAGAGATACAAACCCCTGTAGTTTCAGTAAGGCCATAATAATTAACTATTTTTAGTTTATATTTTTTAAAAAATTCTTTTCTTAACTCATCAGTTAATTCACTGCCTGTACACATTACCAGTCTTAGAGAAGCTAAATAATTACCTATTCTGTTATGATGAGTAACAAATTGGCGGAGAAGTACAGGGTTTGTTGAAATTATTGTTGCTTTGGAGGAAAGAACAGCTTCCGCAAGACTAAAAGTGTTTTGTTTTAGCTCAGAATTGGAGATTATAATTGATGTGCCATAAATAAGAGGAGAAATACAGGTGTTTCTTAATCCACTCATCGTTTCCAAACCAGCAAATGCAAAATATCGGTCAGATTTTTCCCATTGAAAATTTTCGGCAATTATTTTACCACTTCGAAACAAATTTCCCTGAGAAAGAGAAACTAGTTTGGGTATCCCCGTAGAACCGGATGTCAGTAAAACAATAGCTTCATCTTGATGATCCAGGTCATGTTTGAAAGTAAATTCATCGACAGGAATAATCCAGTCCGAAAAATACTGATAAGCATGTTCTGACTGGCTTTCAATATCATCAAAAATAATAGTATTTATTCCTGAAAAGAACCTTTTAGCTGACTGATATGTATGATTAGAAGCAAATACCATTTTCACATCTGATATTGAGATTAGATGTTTTACAATATTCTCAGGAATCTGATAGCTTACCGGAATAACAACAATACCAATCTGCATGCACGCCCATACTGTTAAAACAGCTTCAAAGTTCAGTGGGCTGAAAATAGCAATTCTATCGCCTTTTTTTAAACCTGAATGCTCTAACCCTGCCATAATATTTTTTGTTATCTCATTACATTCTCCATAAGTTAGACTGCTTTGCTCTGATTCATTAAAAATTAAAATATCATTTTTATATCTCTCAACTGAGGTTTGCCATAAAGCTCTTAAATTTTGCTCAAAATATGGGGTGATATATTTTTGAGTACTAATAAAAGATTGTAACCTTAAACCATTTTCAGAAACAGGAAGTACCATGATAATTCCTTTATCTTCAAGCTTAATACAAATTTTCATAATTTCATCGATAAAACACTCTGTTTTTTCTGCAATTTCAGCTAATGTAAGAAACCTTTCTGACCAGTAAAGTATTTTGCCTGAAATTTCATCTAACTGGTAATTATCAGTCTTTTCAATTCTTTTTAGATATACCGGATGTCTTTCCAGTAAATATCCAACTTGTCCACAAAGTTTATCCCGATTTAACTTTACAACCTGATTATTCAGGTTGATATCAAGTAACGGGTTAGTCAGTATTCTGGATTTTTCAGGAAATTCCAGATCTTTAAGGTTAAATGGTTCCAGTAATTCAGTCCGCCATTTTTGCGGAAGTATGGCAATAAGAGAATTGTAATCGCTTGTATCAGGTTCTGATATTAGATCTAGTCTTTCATCTTCTTTATCATTAAATTCAAATAGTTTTGGTTCAGAAAAAATAAAACATTGATGTTCACTATCTGCACATAGCTTTTGAAAAATTTTTTCGTAATCACGACCATGAATAATATTTTCTCCTCGTTCAAAATACGGATTTGGTTGAGAATTTGCTAAATGTACATGAGGAAAAATAATGGCTCCGTCTGCTTTTATCACCCGAAATAATTCTTTTGCCAGAATCATAGTGTCAAACCTGTGCAAAACATCAAATCCCACGACCATACCAAATTTGTTATCTTCAAAGGGAATTGGCTTATTTAAATCACAAAAGGTTATATCTATATTTTTTTCCTTACCAAACCAAAAATCAAAACCTTTGAATCCAAGTATATCCTTATCTCCTTCCCAGGTAGTTAGAATTTTATTCCTGGGGAAAATGGCAGAAATCAATGAAGAGACCCATCCTGTCCGATCCCAGAGAACTAAAATCGTACTATCAGAAGAAATATTCTTTTTTAATAATTTAAAAAATGGGAATAAGGCTTTTGTTGCTTCATTAAATGGCTGAAAGCAAGCGTAAATATCATATAAAGGCTTAATTAATTTCCTTTCCAAAAATATTTCATAATCATCCTGGATTATATTATTTTTTTCAAACATGATAAAACATTAAAACATTGCCCAAAAAGCCAGAGAATTAATGCCTATTCCCCTTATTTATTAAAGTATAAGCTTAAATGTTTTTTTTGAAAATTATTTATTATTGAATATTAGAGTATGGACTCCTGCCTCCGCAGGAGTGACAATTGTCTGTCATTCCGTTGTAGAGCGAAATCCATCTTTGTGAAATTCTTTTTCTATTTAACTATAAAATATGAATTTATTTATAATTTAGGGGCATTATTCCTGTTTGACACTAACTATATGTTAGAATGAAAAACTGAATTTCAAATATTAATTGAAGAGGTATATAAGGTGTTAACATTGAAGCGTTCTCATGGTTCTGGCGAACTTACAAAGGAACATGCAGGACAAGAAGTTACTTTAATGGGCTGGGTAGATACAAGAAGAGATCTCGGTGGCCTGGTTTTTATTGAATTAAGGGACAGATCAGGATTAATCCAGGTTGTTTTCAGCCCTGAATTAAATAAGGATGTTCATGAACTTTCCTCAAAACTAAGAAGTGAGTTTGTAATTGCCGTAAAAGGAAAACTCTCTCTCAGACCCGAAGATAGCATTAACTCAAATAGTGCCAGTGGTGAAATCGAAGTTTATGCAGATTACCTGGAAATCCTTAATACAGCAAAAACACCTCCATTTGAAATAAAAGATGAAGTAAATGTTGAAGAAGCTTTAAGGTTAAAATACAGGTATCTTGACCTTCGAAGACCATCAATGCAGAAAAAAATTAAGATGCGTAACGATGTATCTCAGTTTGTCAGAAGACATATGACTGATAATGATTTTTATGAAATTGAAACACCGATGCTGACAAAGCGTACTCCTGAAGGTGCAAGGGATTATCTTGTTCCCAGTAGAGTACATCCTGGTCAGTTTTATGCACTGCCACAATCACCTCAGATTTTTAAACAAATCCTAATGGTTGCTGGTTTTGAAAAATATTTTCAGATTGTCAGATGTTTCCGTGACGAAGATTTAAGAGCAGACAGACAGCCTGAATTTACCCAGGTTGATATTGAGATGTCATTTATTCAGCAGGAAGATGTTTTAAACCTTGTTGAAGGAATGATGGTAAAGCTGATCAAAGAATTCAAAGGAATAGAATTACAGCAGCCAATACCACGTTTAAGCTATCAGGAAGCAATGGACCGTTACGGTTCTGATAAACCTGATACCCGTTTTGGTATGGAATTTATTGATTTAACCGGGATGATGGCAAATTCGGGTTTTAATGCTTTTGCAGATCTGGCAAAAAATGGCGGAAAAATAAAAGCCCTGAAACTGGAAAAGTTGTCTGATATGTCCAGAAATGAGTTGGATATGCTCAGAGATAAAGCAGTAAAACTTGGTGCCAAAGGTCTGACCTGGTTTGTTTATAATCCTGACGGAACACTCAAATCTCCTATCGCCAAATTCTTTACAGAAACTGAACTTGAAGAAGTTAAAACCATTGCTAAGATAGAAAATGGGGATGTGCTGTTAATAGTAGGCGATGAATACGATGTGGTTGCCAATGTCTTGGGAAGATTCAGACTTGATTTTGGTAAAAAGCTTAATTTAATTGATGCGTCAAAATTCAATCTGCTTTGGGTTGTTGATTTTCCACTCCTTGAATGGGATTCAACTGATAAGAGATGGGCCGCAAAACACCATCCGTTTACTTCACCAAAGCCTGAGCATCTGGAGCTTTTGGATTCTGATCCGGGAAAATGTCTGGCTAATGCTTATGACCTGGTATTAAACGGTTATGAGCTTGGCGGGGGAAGTATCCGTATTCACAGAAAAGATATTCAGAAAAAGATGTTTTCAGTTCTTGGTCTGACAGATGAAGAAGCAAAGCATAAATTTGGCTTTATGATGGACGCTTTTGAGTACGGAGCACCACCTCATGGTGGTTTGGCCCTGGGGCTTGACAGGATAATTATGTTACTTACTGACTGTGATAATATCAGAGATGTTATTCCATTCCCTAAAACTCAGACAGCAACATGCTTAATGACTAATGCTCCGTCTTCAGTTGAACAGCAGTTAATGAAAGAACTTCATATACGCTCAACAGTTGTAAAAGAAAAAGAATAATAACTGTAGGGGCTTGATTAATCAAGCTCTTACATTATTGGTTTAAACCTGTTTATTTTTTGGTGTAAATTCAAAAGAATTTGCTTCATCAAACGGAGACTCATTTAAAGCAACATTAATAGTTATATTATTATTTAATGCTTTGGCAAATTTATTATTAATGCCTTTATCATCCAGGCCTAAATTTTTTTCAAGCTGCTTTTCATTTTCTACAACAAGTTCCAGAGAATGACTTCCCTCTTTTTTAGTTTTTTCATAAATGTGATAATCAAAATCACTTGATATCTGTGCCGCAGTAATACTTGAATCTGACATAACTCCTCACTTTCTTTCTTAGTATTAAAACACTATCCCTTAGGGGATTTATTTTTTCTTACCTGAAAATAATTCTTCAAAATTACCGGATGCTCCTAAAAAGAAGTTTACCCCACCCGGATTAACATAAAGTGCATTCTCCCTGGGCATAACAATTTCCTGCTGACTAAATCCGGTTAAATTTAATCCGGGAATCGCTTTTACATTTGCTCCTTCAGTAAACGTCATTCTTTGACCTTCAACACTTTGCATAAGATAGCCATTGGCAAAAA
>CAYRDV010000146.1:0-13580 GCA_964422885.1 uncultured Candidatus Sericytochromatia bacterium | reverse complement strand
ATTGATTTTTCAATATCATCTTCTGATATAAAATTTTTCATTTCTCTGAATTGCGTTTAATATTTAGATATATTGATTTTATGTTTTTTTTTAAGATTATCAATAAGGTATTTCTTTTTTATTTTGTCTTGAATAGGATTAAGCGGATTAAAGAATGCACATGATTCAAAAGATTGTATAACAGTTATTATAAATGATACGTTTGTGAAGCGTTTGATAGACATTTGTTATACGTTTGTGAAGCGTTTGATAGACATTTGTTATACGTTTGTGAAGCGTTAATGAAGCGTTTAAGTATTTTTTAATTTATAAATAGTACTTTTTCCTGTTTTACCTATTTTTATTAAATAAGTTCCTTCCAACTCTGATAAATAGCGAAACGCGGTTACCCTACTGACACCAAAAAGACGCTGTACATCTGAATTAGAGATACTTCCTTTTTCTCGGATAAATAAAATTATTTTTATTTGGGAATCTTTTAATCCTTTTTCTTTTAATACTGATTCAGTATAAGTATAAAATTCAATGATAAAACCTGAAAAATCATAGCGGTAAATAGGGGAAGGTAATCCATAATCAAGACATTCATTAATAATTTTTATAGTACCTTTTCCCCAGGCTTCAATATACCCTGCCCGGAATAAAGCTCTGGCTATATCGGGATTATAAGGCCGGGAAGGGTGTTTTTCCTTTAACCGCTCAACTGTCCAGTCATCCGGTAACTGACCTTCATTCCAGAAAATTATTTTATTATCATAAACACTGATTTGTACAGGTATGCCATTACTATAATCTTTATGGGCAATGGCATTAATCAAAGCTTCCCTTAAAGCAGATATAGGAAAAGGGTATTTTTCAACACGGCTGATCCCTTCATAACTGATAAATGCTTTGAGGTATTTAGTACTTATTAAATCCATTGTTTTTTCAATTTGTTCAAAAATATTACCGTTAATTTCATCCTGGTAAACTAAATCATCATCTGTCCTGAAAAATCCGATTTTTACAAAAGCACCACTTACATATTTTTCCGGGTCTGGATGAAAAAGTAAAATGGCAGCTTTTTTAAGATAGGTTCCTTCATCAAGCAAAAGATTTTCTATAATAATCTGATTTGATTCCTGTAAAATATCTTCTGGTACTCTTTGACTTTTATTTGCTTTTTTTCTGAATAGATCAAATGTTTCAGCTTTTAAGTCTGTAACTTTAACGTAGGGAACAGGAACACCATCCCAACGCTTCCCCTGATTTTTAAGAATAAATTTATCAAGGGCAGCCCCTTTTAATTCCTGCTTTGTACTGCCAATGCGGATATGGTATTGTCCTTTATAACTGACAGGATTAGGATAGGCTTCTGTAATAATTTCCAGGTAATCTTTGCCAGAATCAGAATGAAGATTAATATCTACCATTATTCCCAGCAGATCCCTGATTTTATTTGGTAAATCATCCATTAACTTTTTGGCATCAGGAATACCAACAACTACACCTTTATCATTTTTACCGATGTATAATTTACCGCCCTGGCCATTAGCAAAACCGCAAATCCATTTCAGGTATTCATCCCGCCAGGACTCTTTCCATTCAATATTTTGATCTTCGTGAGTCATTTTAGATTCCTTTTATCTTGAACAGGATTAAGCAGATTAGAGGATTTGCAGGATTAATTATTTCCATGATTTTTGTAAACTCTTTTAAATTCGAGGCTTTTACCTCCAAAATTAATAAGTAGCCCTACCTGCATTTTGTAAGCTTCAAGGTAATTAATGGCCTGGGCATAATGTACATCTTCAAGTTTAGTTATTGCTTTTAATTCAACCATTATTTTTTCTTCAACAAAAAAATCTACTCTTCTTGTTCCTATTTTTTCATCCCGGTAAAATAATTCCATTTCTTTTTCACGCTCAAATGATAAACCTTCATATTTCATTTCAATTTCTAATGCTCTTTGATAAATGACTTCCTGAAAACCATTGCCCATGGTTGAATGAACCTTCATAGCACAGCCAATTATTTTTCTGGTTAAATCTTCATACAGCATACTATAAAGCCATTGTCTTGAACAAGATTAAACGGATTAGAGGATTAACAGGATTAGGATAATATCTGAGCATAGATTTAATGTATTCAGTGATAATATTATTCATGAACCAATCTCCCATTGTCTTGAACAGGATTATGCAGATTAAAGGATTTGCAGGATGAAGAATCATACAGTAAGTTCCTCTTTAATCCTGTCCATCCCTGAATCCTTTAAATCCTGTTCAAGACTATTATCAAAAAACCATAAAGTGGCAGGAAGGGTAACAGTATTAAACATATTGGAAGGTAAAGAAACCATTGCATCAATCAGGCCAAGGTTTATTAATGTTTTTCTAATATTATATTCAGAATGTCTGGCATCTGAAGCAGAATTTGCCATTACAAGCGCAGCTCTGCCATTTTCTTTTAAAGAAGTACCAAAAAGGTTTATCCAGAGATAATTACCATTAGGTATTGTATTTGCATCCTTACCTTTTTTAGTACCCTGACTTTTATTTCTGGGAATGCCAAATTCATTAAACCTTCTCTGGTCCTTTACCCTATCCTCATTTACATCATCAACATTAAAAGGTGGATTTGCCATGACATAATCAAACCTGCCAAAGCTTTCAAAAGGATCTTCATAATATGAATTACACTGACGGATTTCCCCATGTAAACCATTAACAGCAATATTCATTTTTACCAGTTTTACAGTTTCAAGGGTCTTTTCACAACCATAAACGAATAAGTCTGTAGTTGAATTATCTTTTAATTCTTTATGCCTGCGTTCAATAAAATATGAAGATTGGACAAACATACCGCCAGACCCGCAAGCTGGATCGAAAATCGTTCCCTGGTAGGGTTCAATAATTTCAACCATTAGTTTTACTACAGAAGTTGGGGTAAAGAATTCTCCACCACCCTGTCCTTCTGATAAAGCAAAATTACCTAAAAAATATTCATAAATTTTACCGAATACATCACCACTGGCATCTTTTGGAATATCAGCAAAAATTTTTAACAGAGTTTTAGGAAGTGTTTTATCAGTTCTGGTTAATCGAAAATATTCATCCTGGGGAAGAGTATCTTTAAGCTCAGGCTTATAAATTTCTATAGCTTCCATAGCCCTTTTTAAAGCTTTATCAATTTCTTCTTCTTCGGGCAAATTAAGTAGGTAATCATAACGAGCATATACGGGTAGATAAAAACCACATTTTTCAACAGCAATATCTTTTTCAGTTCTTTGTTTTCTTGAATTTTCTTGTGCTTTCAATTCAGCTTTTATTTAGTCTTCAACCCTGCTGAATTTATTATCAGCAAATTTAAGGAATATCAATCCAAGGACTGGAGTGGAATATTCGGAAGATTTTAAATCAGAATTGGCCCGTAGGTTGTCAGCGGCTTTCCAAAGGTTATCTTCCAGTGTTTTTAAATCTTCTGTTTTCATTGTTCAAATTAATATTTGGTATATGTTACATCAAAGAATTATATATGGTTGTAATTGTTGGCTCAAGTGAAAATTTTGTTTATCAATTAACGTAATAAAAAATACAGGACTTTTAATAAATATTTTACTTCTTTAAAAATCCTGTCTATCTTTTAATCCTTTTAATCTTGTTCAAGACAAAATTAAACTATCTTTTTCTTTTTTTTGCTGTTACAGCAGAACCAGTCCAGACATCTTCAACAAGAGCAAGTTTGAAATATTCATATGGCATATAAAAATAACCCTGATCTCCCCAGCCTTTACCCCAACTATTTCTCATTATCAAAACATTTTTTGCATCATCATATCCTACAGCCATTACTGCATGGCCACCCATCAGCTTTTCGGTTTTAATATCGGGAACCGGAATAATACCATGACTTGAATTCATAAAGCTGGAGTAAACATAAAAGCCGAATACAACAGGATTTTTCTTTGCTAACTCATCTTTTATTGCTTGTAAGCCATCCAGATTCTTTGCATCAGAAATCTCATATTGTACACCTGATTCATAGGCTTCTTTTGGTGGTTCTTTTTTAAATTTCCAGGTATTATATGACCATAAGGTTTCGGGACAATCACCCGTTTCTTTAAGTGCTTTCATTCCTGTAGCCATTGTAGAACCTGCATCTTCATTTATTGTGCCGTCAATTTTCCTTTCGTTATAATATAAAAATAAAGGGCTTAAAGGAACTAAGGGTTTTTTATCTCGAATCATTAAAAATTCTCTTAGGCCTCTTCCCATTGCAAATGCAGTACATGAACCAAGACTTCCCTGATTGCCAATTGGACTGCAAAATTCTCTTAAATCAACCTTTTCTTCTTTATTGATACCAGCTTTAAGATCATATTTTGCTTTTTTTGCACCGCTATTTAATTTAAACCCGAATTTAATTTCAGCAGGTGGTGGATCAGTTAAAGTATTTTGGGTTGTTATATTTTCTGGCTCAGATGGAAGAATATCATTAGATATATTTTTACTGCAACTAATTAATGTACATGCTGTTAATGTGGCTAAAATCCCTGAAATAATTTTTTTATTGATTCTCATTATTTACAACCATTTCTTTAACTAATCTTTAATTTAACATTAATTATATAGTAATTTTTGGTTAAAACTTGCTTAAGTAAGCTTTTATTATTAAAAACTTTGAAAGATTTTCTATCATACTATTGACAAGTTTTCTTACAAAATGTATTATACAGTATTCTTTGCATTGTAATTTTTTTAGGAGTATAAAATGAAAAATTTAATCAATTGGTTTGAAATACCTGTAAGTGACATGAGCAGAGCAGTAAAGTTTTATTGTGAAACACTTAGTCTGGAAAAAATGGAGCAGGCAAATATGGGTGAAGCTCAAATGTCCTTTTTCCCACATAAAGATGCAAATGTAAGTGGTGCTTTGGTTAAGCATAACGGCTTTGAGCCTGGAGAAAAAGGGGTTCTTATTTATTTTGATGGTGGTGATGACTTAAATAATGTTCTTGCAAAAGTTGAAGAAGCTGGTGGTAAAGTTGTACAGCAGAAGACCCAGATTACACCTGAAATAGGACATTACGGAATATTCCAGGATACAGAAGGAAACCGATTAGGAGTTCATTCCCATAAATAATTCCCCATAGGATGGGGCCCCTGATTCGGAGTACCGAATTAACTCCCGGAAATACCGGGTCCATAAAAAAAAAGCCGTTTTTACGGCCTTTTTTTTTAGTCTTGTTTAATTTTCTTTTTTTTAGGTTGATCCTCTATAAATGGTTTATCTCCCTTATTAAAAGTTTTATCTGATTTTGTTTTAGGTTTTCCTGAAACTTTTTTTCCTTTTGGATAGCCTTCTTTTTCCTTTTTAAATCTGTCTTGATTACCAAACTCACTGCTTTTTTCCTTAAAACCCTTTAAGCCACGTTCTTCATAAGCTGATCTTTCTTTTTTGGGTCTTTGTGTTTCATCAGCCTTTTTATCCCTGGAAAATTTACGCTCTCCCCCTACATCACCAGCCCTTTCTTTAAAAGGTTGGTTTTCACGATCTCCAAAGTGCTTTTCTTTTTTCCCTTTTTCAAAAAAAGGTTTAGAAAATGTTTTGTCTTTTCGTTCGTCCCCGTCAAAAGATGATTTTTTAAATGACCTTTCACGTTTTTCGTCTCCACCAAAACCTGGTTTTTTATATGATCTTTCTTTATTTCCTTCACCAGAAAATTCGGGCTTTTTGTATGGCCGTTCTTTTCGACCTTCACCAGAAAATTCGGGTTTTTTGTATGACCTTTCTCTTTTTGGCTCGTCAGATTCAGCAGGTTTTTCTGCAATTTCAATACTAACCGCATTACCTCTGATTTGTCTGGTACTCATTATTTTGATAATATCGCCAGCGTATTCTTCGGGAACATCAACAAAGGAAAATTTATCATAAATATCAATAATACCAACCTGATCTCCAGGGATTCCTGTTTCACCAGCAAGTGCTCCTAAAATATCTTTTGGACTTATATTATCTCTACGACCAAGACTAATAAATAACCTTGCTTTTTTCCCGGTGGTTTTTTTAACGGCTGAAATTTTGGTATTAAAGTTGGCTATATCATCTATAACTTTATTACCATCATTGAGACCCAGGTTCATTTTTAAAAGTGCTGCTGCAATATCCATTGCATTATAATTTTCTTCCATCATACTTTCGATAATATTTACATGTTTTTCAAGCTTTGATTCTTTATCATCCAAAATTGCTTTAATTTTTTCTATATAAGCACTTATTTTAATTTCTTCAACATCATGGAAAGATGGAATTTTTTTATAAGTTATTTTTGTTTTGGCGTATTTTTCAATATCTCTTAATTTATAAATTTCCCGCCCTACAACAAAAGTAAAGGATCTTCCGGCTTTACCAGCTCTGCCTGTTCTGCCAATTCTATGAACATAATATTCATCATCATGAGGAATATCATAATTAAAGACCGCTTCCACATCATCGACATCTATACCACGGGCAGCTACATCAGTTGCAACCAGTAATTCAATATTACCGCTTTTGAACCTTTTCATAATAAGCTCACGTTGGCCTTGTCTCATATCTCCATGTAAACTATCTGCTGAATAGCCTCTTGCCTGTAAATGTTCAACCAATTCATCAACTTTTCTTTTTGTATTACAAAAAATCAAACCTAGTTTTATGTTATATACATCTACCAGACGTGATAAAACTTCAAGCTTCATATTTTCTCTGATTTCAAAATACAGCTGTTCAATATTGGGAACAGTTAATTCCTGATGAACTACTTTTACTAACTGAGGATCTTTCTGATATTTTTTGGTCAATTCCAGTATTCTTTTTGGCATAGTCGCTGAGAAAAATACTGTTTGCCTTTCATCAGGTACTTTTTCCAAAATCAACTCAATATCTTCTACAAAACCCATATTAAGCATTTCATCCGCTTCGTCAAGAACAAAAGTACTGACATTTTCCATTTTTAAAGTATGTCTGTTTAAATGGTCAATAACTCTGCCAGGAGTGCCAATTACAATCTGCGGCCCTTTTTTTAGAGCTTTAATCTGCCTGTCAATTGACTGACCACCATAAATTGGCACGACACTTATTTTTCTTTTATATTTAGTTAATTTGCTGAATTCTTCAGCTACCTGGATTGTCAGTTCTCTGGTTGGGCAAAGTATTATTGCCTGTAATTTTTCCAGTTCTTCATCAATTTTTTCCAATATCGGAATACCAAAAGCTACAGTTTTTCCTGTTCCGGTCTGAGCCTGGCCTATTACGTCTTTTCCTTCGAGTAAAATTGGTATTGCCTGTGATTGGATTGGGGAGGCTTCTTCAAAGCCCATATCTTTAATCGCTTTAATTATTTCCGGCGATAAATTTAATTCATCAAAATTTAAGTTTTTCATACACTTCCTACAAAATTTATTTTAAAAATCATTTAATCATAACCTGTTTTTAGTACTGGATGCAAAAAAAAAGTGTAATTAGTAATAATTATCTATATTTGTTAATATTAAAGTTAAAAATAGGATATCAATTTCCAATAATTTTTTTTAGTTTAAAACAAATAAACCAGGGGGTTGTAGAAAATGAATCATCCAGGTTTTCTGGTTTTGGCTCAATCATTTCTATTATTGAAAAACCAGAATTTTTGATAATTCTGAAAATATATTCCAGGGGTCTACGATAACTTGATAAAGCTATTCCATAGTCATACCAGTCCTCTATAACTTTTTCTATTTCAAAGTAATTGGTAGAATCGGTAATATCTGCAAATGGATGAATTGTCGAAAAAATAAATTCTCCTCCTGGTTTCAAAATTCTATTAAACTCAGAGAACGGTTCTGACCAGTCTTTAATATGCTGAAGTATCATTGTACTTAAAATTAAATCAAATTCATTATTTTCCAGAAAGCTAATTCTCTCATTTAAATCTGCCTGAAACAGCCTTATTTTTTTCCCCAGTTTTTTATTAATAATTTTAAGCATTTCTGCACTAAAATCAATTGCCGTTACTTCTGCTCCTTTTGACACCAGCCATTCGGAATAAATTCCAGGACCACACCCAGCATCCAGAATTTTTTTATTTTTTATTGAAGGAAGTAAAGAAATAACAGCAAGCCTGTCATAAAAATTTTTATTATCTATATTTTTTATATTTTCAAAATATTTTTTAACAAAATCAGGGTTATTATAGATATCTAAATTCATTTTATTTTTATATTAACCTTTCCAAAAATCTGAAAAAAGTTAATCTACCCGGATAGATTAACTGAAATATTTTCTAGAACCAAAATAAATTTTTTTAATATTTCCTGACTAATAATAAAATTTCCCAGGTGTAAAGCCGGAACATCAATTCCAATTTCATCAAACACCTTATAATATTCTAGTGCCTGACCATACTCAACTAATCCTTTTGTTACAGGTAAATTTATTTTATCAGAAGATAATAATAATGATTCTGCCTGACAACCGGGCATTGAATTATAAATAAAAGATTGGGTAATTAAATCCCTGATTTTTTTGCTTTCAAAAGGGGTATAGAAATTTCGTGAGTAGTTTTTAATATTTAATAAACCTCCCCCTAAAATTAATACATCTGATTTTTCTTTCATCCTTACTATTGCTTCATCTGGATTAAAACAGTGAGGAAAACTATCATCAATAATCAAAGTGCCTGATTTTAGCCTTTTAACATCAATAATATCAGTAGAACTAACTGCGCAAACCAGAATATCTGAATTATATAATTCATCAGGGATATGCTTTTTACTTTGGACCATATTTATTATTCCAATAAAAGAAAACTCACTTATTAGTTGTGAAGAGATTTCTTCAAGTTTTTTCTCTGTACCAAATATATCGCACAAAGTGATTTCTTTTGGATGAGATGATGTTTTTAATAAAGTAAAAAGGGCTGCTTTGCCAATAGAGCCTAAGCCGATAAATGCAATTTTCTTGTTTTCAATTCTATGATTTAATATTTTTAAAACTTTTTGAATGGTTTTAACCACTGCTACAACAGTTGAGCTATGTCCGGTAGTAATAAGCGAATTATCAGCCTCTACTTTTGTTCCATATCCTGTAACAGCTGGTAACATTCCCGCTAGTGAAATGTATTTTGCTCCTAGTGACTCGGCAAATTTTATTCCTTCATTTACTGAATGAATTATTTTTTCAGAATTACTAATATTTATTTCTTCAGCAAAGTATGGTACTGCTATAAATCCCGTTGTTCCAAAGGGTGTAACCGATACTTCAAACCAGTTGGTTTTTTTGTTTGGGAAAATTATACTACGGATATTTTCAACGGAAATTTTATCATTTAAAACTTTAATATTTTGCATTGATGGTAGGTATCCTATTAAAATAGCATCAGGCTTACCAGAATTTTCAATTGTAAAAGGCTTGTTGGTAAAGGAAAAGTTTGAAGTAATATTATGAACCTCATTTTCAAAGTTAAAAATTATTTCTTCTGCTGATAAAGAAGTAATTGAATAGTTAAAAGTAAAATTAAGAACGATTTTATTTTCGGTATTTCCGAAAACAGGGACCCCTTTAGGGGATTTATTTTCGGTATTTCCGAAAACAGGGGCCCCTTTAGGGGATTTATTATTTATTTTTTTTGCGGCTAAAAATATATCAGTATCCAGGTTAGTAGGTACAAATTCACTTTGAGACATATCCCAATTAACTTTAATTGATGTTTCATTATTAAAATAATTTTCTGTATCAATGTAGGTAAAAAAGAATTTGGTTCCAAATAATGAATGTAATTTTGTACCATGTGGAATATTCTGAATAATTTTTGTAGGATTTAAAAAGTGTTTGCAGGAATTATAAAAAACAACTGAAGAATCATTTACCTGTTCTTCAAAGCTCCCTGTTAACTTTAACCTTAAAGGAACAGCTTTAGCAAAACAACCAAAAATTTCATAAATATTTTCTAAAGGATAATCACGACCATGATCAGCAATACCAATTATTAAATCCGCCTGTCCGGTAAATTTACTAATGCTTTGGTAAAAAATGGTTAGAAGTAAAACAAATACTGTACATCCCATATTTGCAGCAATGGTTTTTAATTTCATAAATGTGTTCTCATTTATTTCTTTGGTGTATTTATGAAAAGAACTATTTTTAATATTTTCCGATTTTAAAAATGGTTCATGATAAGGCTTTTTAAATACCTCCTGCCAATAAGCTAAATCTATTTTTTCCTGTTCAGTTTTGTTTTCGGAAATCAGGGTAACATAATCGCTAAATTGATTATTAAGTATTTTCAGATTGTTAGTTGAATAGCCCATAATCTGATCATAGGACTGTAATACTTCCTGCCCGAAAATAAGGGCACTTAAACCATCGGCCAAGATATGATGTGCTTTTATGAACCAAAAATATTTTTCATAACCTATTCTGAATAAAAATATTTTAATCAATGGCCATTCTTTGATAATAAAGGCGGTTTTTTCCTGTTTCTCCCCAAACTCTTTTAAATAATCATTTACTCTATTATTATCCTGATTAAAAACCTCAAAAAGATCCTCAAATTCTACAGGTAAAAATGTATTTTCATCCTCATAAAAAAAAGGAGGATTTTCATCAACCAATCTTACTCTTAACATCTGATGTCTCTTAAGTAAAAAATTTATTGCTGCCCGAAATGCTTTAATATTAACCGAACCATTCAGGAAAAAGCCTGCATTCCAGGATGAGTTATCATTTCCAGATAATTTATTTACTAAGAAAAAACCTGTTTGGGCAGGACTAAGATAAAATTTTTCCGGTAGGATTTTGGATTTTTCTGTTAATACATTTTTTACTTCCGAATTTATTTCAGTTATTAAAGTTGCTAGGTTTTTTACGGTTGGGTTTTTATAAAAAAGGGAAATTTTGGGCAGTTTTTGAAAATAATTTTCTAATTCAATAAACATTTGCATTACCATAATGGAATCACCTCCCAGCTTAATAAAGCTGTCATCAGGAAAAATATCAGGATTAGCAAATAGCTTTTTCCAAATACCAATAATTGTTTCTTCTGTATTTTCCCAAATCAATGTTTTTGAAATACTTTCACCTTTTACAATATTTTTAATAAGTTCTTTTATGTTTGTTTTCCCATTTTCCAGTAATGGTATTGATTCTAAAAATATAAAACGGTTTGGAATCATATAATCGGTTAGTGTTTTTGCCAAATGTGCTTTAAGAATTTCAGAATCGATAGTTTTATTTTTTGTTTCTATAAAACCAATAAGTTCCTGATGATAATTTGTTTGGGTATTATCTGAAATAATTTCTACTATTACTTTGGATATTTCTGGAAATTGAAGTATCGCCTCTTCAATTTCCCCAGGTTCTATGCGATGACCTCTGAGTTTTACCTGTGAATCAAGCCTGCCATGAAAGCAAATTTCTCCTTTGTCGTTTTCACTTACAAGATCACCGGTTCTATAACATCTGATATTTTCAAAACTGATAAATTTTGATAAATTTAAACTATCATCTTTTAAATATCCTTTTGTCAACCCAATACCTGAAACCCCTAATTCCCCAACTTCCCCAGTTTTAACTAATGCACCTGATTCATGATGAATTGTACAATTTAAACCTTTTATCGATTTACCTATAGGAATACTTTTAATATTTTCATCAAGTAAATAATCAATACAATGAAACGTAGCATTAATGGTTGTTTCAGTTGGTCCATAGAGGTTAACTATTTGAATCTTATTTCCAAAAATTTTTTGCCATCTTTTTACAAAATTAACATGTAAAACTTCACCACCAACTTTAACGATTCTTAAATCTGGTAATTCAGTGATTTTAGATTTTTCAGCAATGGAGATAAATTTTTCCCATAGTGAAGGTACAGAACTCCAGATAGTAATTTTATTTTCTTTAATGAATTCAAATAACTCTCTCGGAGCGAGTAAAATATCTCTGGGTATTGGATATAAACAGCCTTTTGACATAAGAGGAGCAAGCATTTGTCTAACTGAAGCATCAAAACAAATTGTTGAAGTCTGAATAAAATTATCCTGAGAATTGTAAGCAAACTTTTCGATACACCAAAACAGGTAATTTTCCAGAGATCTGTAGGAAATAGGAACTCCTTTTGGTTTTCCTGTTGAACCTGAAGTAAAAATAATATAAGCTGTATTATCGGGATTAATATTAACTATATAATTGGCTGAGTTTTTACTTTTAATCAAATCAGAATAAGTTAAGGTCAATATATCAGGAAATAACTCTTTATCAGTATTTTCTGAAGTGTCAATCAATATTTCACAATCAGCAATTTCCAGCATATATTGAACCCTTTCTATTGGATATTTTGGGTCCAAAGGTAGCCATGCTGCCCCAAGTCGAAGTATTGCCAGAATTGTTACTGTTGTATTTATAGATGGTTCACCCATCACTGCAACAACTGAGGTTGAATTTAGCCCTTTGGCAGCCAGGGTACCACCAATTTTTGCCGATAGAATATTTAGTTCATTATAAGTAACTTTTTCTTCAAGGTATGAAATAGCCACTTTTTCACTTAAATTATTTTGATTAAAAATAGCTTCACAAATTTTATTAGGAACTAAATTTTTTAGCTCACTTTTTCTAATAAGGTTCTGAATAATGGGTTGAAACCCATTGTTATCTAATAAGTTAGTTTCTTTACAGTCTTCTATTGTTTCTATACTATTCTGGATTAAACTCCGAGATGAATTGAGAATACCAGATTGGTTTTTTATAACATTTTTAAAAATCCTGCTAAATTCGTCCAACTGGCCTTGGGAAAAAAGCCCTTTGGGGTAATTAACTGAAAATTTAAGGCCTTTATTATCTTCCCAGATAAGTAAAGAAAAACGGGTATTATAATTAAATCCCCGAAATTTAATATCTGAAAAATTAATTATTTTTAAATCCTTGGTCCATTCTTTTACAAAACGAGCAAAACTAAAGGAGAATGGGCTAAATGATAAATTACTTTTTCTAAAAATTTTTATTATTTCCGCAGAATTAATATTTTGAAATTGTTTAGATTCCTGCCAGTTTTTTCTGAGATTTTGGATCCTGTTAAGCAATGGTTCAGAATTAGAAACCTTTGAATAGAGTGGGTATGTATCAGCAAAGCAACCAATAATTTTATAAATATCAGGTATTGGTAAGTCACGCCCGGTTACTGCATTATTAATAATGATTCTATCTGAATTTGTCCAAATGGCTAAGGACTGAAAATAAGCTTCCAGAAAAAACATTTGCAATGGTAGACGATTTTTATCTGCAAAATCAATAATTTGCTGCCCTAAATCTACTGAAATTTCTAATTGATAAGTTGCAGAAATAACTTCGTTATTAAAATCAATAATATTTTTAATAAATTGATTTATTGGAAAAATAAATTTTGAGATTTTGTTTTCCCACCAGTTTATTGAGTTTATAAAATTATCTTTTTGGTTAGTTTCAACTATATATTTTACATAATCGGAGTATTCCGATTTTAATTCCTTTAATTCAGGTTTACTGTTGGCAATTAATGATTCATAAATTTTCCATAATTCTTCAGAAAAAATATTCATACTAACTCC
>CAYRDV010000145.1:0-13665 GCA_964422885.1 uncultured Candidatus Sericytochromatia bacterium | reverse complement strand
TGGCGTGAGCCTCTTAAAATACCTCGGACTTCTAGTCCGGGGAAAATTTATTAAAAACTAAAAAATATACTTATAAAATTATAAAAAACAATTTTTTTAGGGAATATGCTGCTTAACGAATGTTTGAATTTTATCTTACAAACATCTGATTATGCTTTTAGAATCTACATTTTAGCGTTTAACACTTTTTTAAAAATAATTTAATTAGCATTTGTTGAGAAGCAATTGAGTAATTAATTTAAAGAAAACTAAAGATGTTACTATTGAGTGATATAAATATTAGAATTGTTGCATAAGGGGAATAACAGGAATATGGCAAAAGTAGATAATAATAAGGCTGTAAGTACAAGTTTGGACACAGTGCAAACAACATCAAATAGTCAGCTTATTACTTCACCTAAAGTAAGCTCAACTACAAGTGCTCTCCAGAGCAGCCTGGCCGATCTTGCAAATACACTCTCAACTACTGATACTGTATCCAGCGGTGCTGATACCTTACAGCTTACCAAAGACCCAGGCCAGACTGTTGTGGCAAATCCAGGAATTGTAGATAATACTACTACTGATGTTGCTCAACCAGCTCCTTTATCTCAACCCGGTAATTCAACCACCGCGGCTCCCCAGGCTGTAGCTAATCAGGCGGCTCATGCTGAAGCAAAAGCTGAGAAGGCTGAACTCAAAGCTGCTGAAAAGGCTGTCCTTGATGCTTTAAAGAACGTAGATGCTGCGGGAATCTTTGATTTGAGCCCTGTACATAAACTTGGTCAGGCACTAAGAGATTATACTGCTGCTGGTGGTAATATAAATGATTTCTCAAATAATCAATTTGTTACTAATGGTAGTAATCTACAATTACAGTGGATAATGGATAATATGCGTTAAAATTCAATTAATAAATTTAATTTGAGCAGGATAGGTTTCGACTTGTCCTGCTTATTTTGTCAGAATCAGGATTTAGGAAATTAAAGATATTTTCAGGATGAAGAGTGGACGAAATAATTGGTGACGATAAATTGATGTTTAATTGGAGCTAAAATTCAGTATAGAAAATTTTCTCTTATCCTGTTAATTTCTTTAATCCTGAAAATCCTGATTCAGACTTCCTTAATCAGATAATTACCAACATTCTTTTGTTCAACATCAAAGCCTATACCAATGAGGGTTACAGGTTTACCGGAAGAAATATATTTTTGATGATATTTCATTGATTCAATTTGTTCAAGTGCTTTGTCTGCTGTTCCAAGCTTAAATTCAAGAACATAAATATGATTATCCGTTTCGATTACTCCATCAATACGACCTTTGTTTGTATGAACTTCGACTTTTATCCGTACTCCCATAAGAGTAAGAGCCAGATAAATTATGGTATGGTAGTAAGCCTCACGATCTTTGATAAAAATATCATAAGGAATTGATGAAAATAGACTTTTAAGTTGTTCAAAAAAGCTTTCAATGTCATTTTTATTGAGATTCTTTACCAATTTATTGATAATAACCCCTGTATCATTAATATTTTCACTTAAATCAGCTAATAAATGCTTTAGTAAAGATTCTTTTACTTCAATATTGGGATATGAGAATAAATAATCCCTTACGCCTGGGGCTGAATCTGTGATCTTCTTGATAGTAAGGTATCCTGTCTGGAAAAGTAGTGACTGCACATTCATTTTATCAATATCAAAAGCATCGAAAAGGCTTTCATCTGATTCAAAGTTTTCAAGCTCAATAATATTGGTGTTATATTTCTTTATCATTTTTACCAGGAAGGTTGGTGTACCTGATGTAAACCAATAATTGCTGATTTTTTGCTCAATAAAAAGGTAGAGGATTGAGAATGGGTTATAGACGAAGTTTTCACCGTCCCAGGAATAACCGTTATACCATTTTTTTATGTGATAAGATAAAAATTCTACATCATATTTTAACTTTTCAGCCATTTTTGAAATATATTCACTAAAATACTTTTCAAGCTCCTCACTGGTATAGCCTAATAATGTAGAATATTTTTCTGCCAGTGTAATATCATGTAAATTATTAAGACCTGAAAAGACTGATATCTTTGAAAACTTAGATACACCTGTGAGCATAACAAACCTTAAATATTGATCGGATTCCTTTATTACTTCATAAAAATTTTTTAAAATACCTCTGTTTTCCAGAGCAATTTCAGGCTTATCAATAAATTCTACAAGAGGTTTATCATATTCATCTATCAGAATTACTACTTTTTCTTTCTCAGAAAGTTTTTCCAGAAGTTCCTTAAAATTATCTTTATAACTAAGGTTTTCATCAAGCTTAATCTTATATTCTTCTCCTAATTTTAGTATTCTATGAGAAAGCGATCTCTTTAAGTCTTGAGGTGTTTCATAACTTATACCTGAAAAATCTATATGAATAACCGGATGTTTTTTCCATTCAATTTTGTCATAAATCCAAAGATCTTTAAAAAGTTCTTTATTTCCTAAAAATATTTCTTTTAGGGTAGAAATTAGCAGAGACTTACCAAATCTTCTTGGTCTTGAAATAAAGTAATAAGTTTCTGGACTTGATATAAGTGAAAAAATTTCCTCTGTTTTATCTACATAAATATAATTTCCTTCAATAATTTTTGAGAAGGTTTGTATTCCCAAAGGTAGCTTTTTCATTTCTCTTCCATTATGTTATATACAACTATTATTGTACTTTAAATTGCTGTTTATCCGAAAGGATTTTTTAATCCGCGTTTATCCTTTAATACCCCAATGGCGCTCCCTTAAGATGAATTTTCTCTTATCCTGTTAATTTCTTTAATCCTGAAAATCCTGATTCAGACAATGTGATTTGGCTAACACTAAAAGCTGCAATATTAAAAAAGGTAACTTTTAGGGAACTTTTTTGCTATTTATAACGTCTATATATTAGTGAAGGTTTTTAACTCACCCCCGTCCATGCGGACGACCCCTCTCTTGCTGTAACTGCAAGAGAGGGGTGAAAAGTTAGAGCAGAAATAAAACTATGGGTAAAGTGAAAGTTTAAATGAGTTATTTAGTTACAAATTCATGGTTTAATCCATTAATTATGACCCATTTGTAAAGGGATAAAAATTTACCGAAACGTTTCGGTTAAATTTAAAAAAAGTTCTAAATTGTAGCAAACTCAATATATAATTAACTTTGTATAGTAAAAAAATTTAAAATTATGAAAATAAAAAAATTAATCCTTTCAATACTGATTGCATCAGTTAATTCTCTGGTTTTAGCTTCATTTAACGATGTAAATGCCCAGAATTCAAAAAGTCTGATAAAAAGTATTGCTGGGGGCCAGATTGACTGGACAAATAAAGTCGTGATCGTTAAAGGTCAGGGTGCTCCTCCAAGTACCGGTGGTTTGCCTCAGAAAAGATTAAAAGCCAGGCTTGCTGCCAGAACTGATGCTTATCGGAATCTGGCGGAAATTGTAAATGGTGTTCAGGTCACTTCAGAAACTCTAGTGAAGAATTTTGTAACTGTCAGTGATGTTACCAAGTTACGGGTAGATGCGGTAGTAAAGGGTGCAAGACAATACGGTGAAGAAAAATATTTATCTGATGGTTCAGTTGAGGTTAGTCTTGCTTTGTCTTTATTTGGAAATGGCAGTGTTGCCAGTGCTCTTGAACTGGGAAATTATATAAAAGATAAAGAGACTATTGAATCAATGTTACCTGATACCAGAATTGCCTCTCTGAACGATTTTGCTATTCCTGAAAAAAAGCCGGTGAAAATAAGTTTAGAGGATTCAGGCAATATTACAGGGTTAATTGTTGATGCCAGCGGGCTTGGGGTAGAACCTGCGATGAGTCCTTTTATAGTTGGCGGAGGCAAAATAGTTTATGCTGGCGGTAAAATTGATGTTGATCCGGAAAAGATTGTAAAATACGGGGTCAATGACTATACAGATGATCTCGATGCGGCAAAAAAGGATGTTAACAGAGTTGGTACTTCACCGCTAATAATTGAAGCTAAGGGTGCAACCGGAAAACCAAACAGAACTAATATTCTGCTTGATGAAATGACTTTAAAAACCATTATTGAAGCAAATGAAAAACATAAATTTCTCAATAACCTGAATGTAGTTATTGTAATTTAGTTTCAACAATAATTCTTTATGTTTAAAACCTATAACAGAGGTCCTTTTAATGCTATTATTATAAACATTATTAGGGCGATTATCTTTTCTGGATATTAAGACTATGAAATTAAAACCTTACAAAAAGATTGCAGTATTATCTCTGATTTCGGCAATTAGTTTTTCCGCTAATACTCTTACTTTTGCCGAAAGTATACCTGATATTTACCGGTTTATTCCCAGTAATACAATGCTTGCTTTTGATGTAAAAACATCTGAAAAAGCATGGATCGAGCTTAGTAAAAATAAATCACTGCAAAAATTTGATCCTTTTTCTGCTTCAGGTAAAAAAGGAAACGAATATGATTTTATCTCTGATCCGGAAGTTAAAAAGAATTTGGGTAATAATATTGTTTTTGCATTATCAGAACTGGATTTAAATTCAACAAATAAAGCTCGTTCTGATTCCGGCAATAATCAGGTCGCTGCAAAAGAACCTCCGATACTACTGGTAGCCGAAATGAAAAATAAAAGTAAGCATAATTATATAAAAAGTAAAATACTAAAATCATTTTCCAAAAAATCTGAATTAGCAATTATAGAATCTGCTTATAAAGATGCAAAGATCATTAGCATTCTTCCTAAAGATCCAAGAAACATTAAAGCAAAATCATCTTATTTTGTTTTCTTAAATAACTATATTATGGCAACAAATAATGTAAACTCAGTGCAGGAAAGTGTAAAAAGCTATTATGACCCGGCAATGACAATTCGTAACTCTGCTAATTTTACAAAAAGCTACAGTAAATTAGGAACTGATTATCAGATACAACTGTTTTTAAACCTTAAAAAACTGGCTTCTACATTCAATTCAATTAAAGATCCTGAAATTACAAATGCTTTGAAAACCTTAAAAAATCAGAATATTTTTATGAATGATTCAATGCTGGTAAATCTTCACCTTAATGATAAAAGTATTGAACTAAGAACTTATACTATTCCTGATAAAACAAACAGCTCTATGCAGGCTCTTTTACAGAAGAAAACCAGTACTTTTCAAAAGTATTTAAATTATGTTCCCAATGATTCAATTGCTTTTATGGGTTTTTCTGATTTAAATTTTAAAGATTATTTTGAGAAAGTATTACCAGCAAATCAGATAGAAACAATGGGTAAAACTTTTAGGGAAAACTTTGGTATAAATATGAATGAGCTTTATTCCAATATAAAAGATGAAACTGTAATTGCAGCTTTTAATACCCCATCTAACCCACTGATACCAGGATTTGCTATTTTTATGACACCAAAAGATAAAGAGAAAATGAATAGTACTATTGCTTCTCTTAAAATTGATCTTGATGTCTTGGAGAAAAATACTCAAAGAGGTAATCGTAAGCAAAAGCTACAAAATACTTCTATACCTGAAAAGAAAGGTGTAATGAAGTTTTCAGAAATGAAAACCTATAAGGATAAAAAAATTATTGTAACTAACGAAATTCCTTCTATGACTCAAATTGGCATACATCCTGCTTATACTTTTATTGAAGATAAGTTAATTCTTACTTCAAATGAAGAAGTAATGAAGACTATTATCGATAGAATTAATGTAAATGCCCCTGATTTTACTCTGGAAAAAAATGCAGATTTTGAAAAAATTATCCGGATGATTGGGTCAAAGAATAATAGCCTGGGTTTTATTAATTTATCTCCTCTGATCAGTATGATTGGTTCTTTTTCCGCAGGACAGCCTAATTCTTCAGAGATGGTTGCCAATTTGAAAAAATTTCATGCAATTGGTTTTAATAGTGTAAATGATAATTATGGAGTATTGGGGAAAATAATTATCATTGCTGACCTGGATCAGATTAATTTTGATAAATTATTATCACCAGCCGGAAAAGGGAATGTCGAGCTTAATAAAAACAAAGCCACTTTTTACTAGGTTTCATGAAAAAAACGGTTAGTTTATGTATTATTGCCAAAGATGCGGAAGATACTCTTACAAATTGCCTAAGAAGCGTATCTGGACTGGTTAATGACATCGTTTTAATCGACACAGGTTCTACAGATAAAACAAAATATATCGCTGCTGATTTTGATGCCAGAATTTTTGATTTTAAATGGAATGATAATTTTTCCAGTGCCAGAAACTTTTCACTATCAAAAATAGTTTCTGACTGGGTTCTGATTCTGGACTCCGATGAGATTTTGGTTGGTACCAAAGAACAACTGGAAATGCTGATAAATCAGGATTTTGGTGATGAAATACCGATGTATTTTATCGATATTTTTACTTATATCAAAAATGCTGAAAAACCAGAATATGTATATTATCAGAAAAAAATCAGATTATTTCCCAGACATTCTAATGTTTTCTTTAAAAACAGTGTTTATGAAGAAATGGTACATCCTAACGGAACAGAAAACATGCTTGGCTTATCTGCAAATGGAATAGTAATAAAGCATTTTCTCAAAGATGGACCAAAAAGTAAATCAAAAAGAAATGCTTTAATATTACGAAAAGAGCTGAAAAAAAATCCCGGAGATTTCTTATATAATTACCTGATGGGTAAGGAATACTTGCAGTATGGTTATTATGATAAAGCTCTTACTTATTACCGGAATTCTCTTGAAAGTGAAGAAGAAAAGGAAAAACTGATTTTATCTGAGATTTGTACTGATATTATTAAAATTCTATACCGCAAAGGAGACCTGGAAGAAGCTTTAAATGAATGTATCAGGAGGGAGGGGCTTTGTAAGGATAATCCTGAATATTGGTTGAATTATGGTTTCCTGGCTCTAAAACAGGGCGATCTTGAATGTGCAAAAAAATCTCTGGAAACTTGTCTGGAGCTAACACCACCAGCTCATAGCATTACTTTTAAAATTTCTAATCTTACATGGAAGCCTGAGCTTTTGCTTGGTTATATTTTTCTACGGATGGGAGATAATGAAAACGCCAAAACATCCTTTGAAAGAGCCCTGAAATATAATCCTGGCAACTGGTTATTATTATTTTACCTTGGTATAGTCTGTAAAAACTTAAAGGATTTTAATTCTTCAGAAATATATTTCAACGAAGCATCAGGCTTGGTTCCCGAAGAATTTAAAAAAGATCTGCAATTTAGTTTTCTGCTTGTACATATTATGAATGGTAAATTTGAAAAGGCAAATGAACTGGTAAAATCTATGGTAGATGCCTTTATAAATCCAGAAGAAATGGAATTACTTGATGAAGCTTTTTGAATATAACTCACCCCATTGTCTGAATCAGAATTCTCAGAATTGAAGAAATTAACAGGATAAAAAGATTCGTGAAACGTAAGAAAGAAGAGAATTTCTAAAGATTGATGAGAACTAATTTTTTGACCATATGGGTAAATCGTGATTAAAAAAAGGTTTCAGTAAACCGGGAATGCTCAAACTAATGAAATAAGTGAGAGGTGAAACGTGAAAAGTGAAAGGACTCATTAGTAGTTGTTTGAATATTCCCCAATTTGGTCAATTAAACTCCCTCCTTTATTAAAGGAGGGTTGGGGAGGATTATTAAAATAAATGAATATCGTAAATATAAAAGATATCCTGGAAGTAGAAATAGAAACCATTGTTCAGGGTGGCGAGGGTCTTGCCAGGCTTGAAAACTTTGCTATTTTCGTACCTCAGGCAATGCCAGGTGATAAAGTAAAAATAAAAATAATTTCGGTAAAACCGAATTATGCCAGAGGCCTGATTACCGAAATTTTACGCCCTTCAGAACTGCGTGTTAAACCATTATGCCCCGTTACAGCTGAGTGTGGTGGTTGTCAATGGCAGGAAATGCTTTATCAGGAACAACTGGAAACCAAAGAAAGGAATTTACTTGAAAATCTGGAAAGAATCGGTGGAATAGAATCTGGTGAAATTGAAAAAGCTCATGAAAAAATTATTGGCATGGAATATCCGTATTATTATCGTAATAAAAGCCAATTTCCTTTTAGTCGGGTAAACGGAAAAATAAAGGGAGGTTTTTATTACCCCAAAAGCCATGATATTGTTGAATTTGAAAAGTGTTACATTCAAAGTGATAAAATAAATTTTATTTTCCGAAAAGTAAGAAATTTATTAAAAAAATATGATGTGTCAATTTATGATGAAAAAAAGCAAAAGGGATTTTTTCGCCATCTGATTGTCAGACATGCTTTTACAACCAATGAAATCCTTGTCGGATTTGTTACTACTTCGAATAAATTTCCTGAACTAAGAAAAATAACCGATGAATTAACTGATGAGTTTCCTGAAATTGTTGGTATAGTACAAAATTTTAATGATAAACAGACCAATGTCATTATAGGTGAAAAGAATACTCTTCTTTTTGGGCGGGATTATATAATTGAGCAGCTTGCCGACCTAAAATATAAAGTTTCTCTTCATTCATTTTTCCAAATTAACCCTGCCCAGACAGTAAAACTTTATAACACAGTTCTTGAGTATGCTGAGCTAAAAGGCAAAGAAGTTATTTTGGATGCTTATGCCGGTGCAGGAACAATTGCTTTGTGGTTAGCCCGTTCTGCCCAAAAAGTAATCGGCCTGGAAGTAGTAAAATCTGCTGTTTCTGATGGTATAGAAAATGCAAAATTAAATAATATTGATAACTTTATTTTCAGAAATGGTAAAGTCGAAGAGCTTTTACCCAATATTTTATCCAAAGAACCGATTGATATTGTTATTCTTGATCCTCCCAGGAAAGGTTGTGAAGACTATATTTTTGATACTCTTGGAGATTATGGAATAAAAAAGATTATTTATGTCTCCTGTAATCCTTCTACTCTCGCCAGAGATGCAAAACTATTATATTCATCGGGTTATAAGCTGAAGAAATTCAAGCCTGTAGATATGTTTCCCCATACTTATCACCTGGAAGCTGTTTCTTTATTTGAGCTTGAGAGATGAGCTTAAGCTCATCTCTCAAGCAAAAAAAAAATTTAATAACAATTCTTACTAATTAAGAATAAATCCCAAAAAAATATTACAATAACTAGTGGGAAGGCCCACTTCTTCAGATGCGAGATGAATACTTCGGTTATCGCTCAGTAACCAATCGATTTGCTATCATTAATATTAAACTCTATTAAATTAAGTTGTTTCAATAGCTTGCTACTGCTATAATATAAGTATATTTAGGCTCATAAAAATCAATGATATTAACTTATAAGTATAAATTATACAAAACTAAAAAAACAAAGAATATAGATAATCTTCTTAATATATCCAGAAATATCTATAATCATTGTATAGCTTTGCATAAAAGATATTATCGGATGTTCAAAAAACATCTTAATATGTTTCAACTTCAGAAACACTTAACTAAATTAAAAAAACTTCCGAAGTATAAGTATTGGTTAAAAGTTCCGGCTCAAAGTATTCAGGCAATAACGGAAAGAATTGCCGAAGCATACAAACTATTTTTTAAGGGATTAAAGAATGGCAAAAATAAAATTCAACCACCAGGCTTTAAAGGTTGGAGAAAGTTTAAATCAATTCCCTTTAAAACTACTGGTTATAAATTTAATGAAAATGTTTTAAATATTCAGAAGAAAAAGTTTAAATTCTGGAAGTCCAGAGAACTTGATGGCAAAATAAAAACCATGATTTTAAAAAAGGATAGTTTAAATGATTGGTATAGTCATGTATCATTAGATGTATCTTTAATCTTAAATCCTTCCGCTACGGGTAAAATCGGGGGCTGTGATTTTGGATTAAAGACCTTTTTAACAACATCTGATAATACAAAAATAGAAAGCCCTTTGTCTCTTTTCAATAGTTTAGCTAAATTAAGAAAAACCGGTAAAGCTTTATCTTCCAAAAAGAAAGGTTCTAATAATCAGGCTAAAGCTAAATTATCAAGGGCAAGGATATATAAAACAATTGTAAATCAACGGACAGATTTTCATTTTAAAACAGCCAATAATTTATTAAATAATTTTGATACCTTAAAATTTGAGGATTTGAATTTAAAGGGTATGCAGATGTTATGGGGTAGAAAGATTAGTGATTTAGGTTTTGCCAATTTCATTAATATTGTTAATTCTCAGGTTAAGAAGTATGATAAAAAAACAATTATCTTTATAGAAAGATTTTATCCGAGCTCAAAAACCTGTAGTGGTTGTAAAAATGTGAAAGAAGCCTTATCCTTAAAGGATAGAGTTTATAATTGTGAAAGGTGCAATCTCAGTATAGACAGAGATTATAATGCAGCTTTAAATATTCAGAGATGGGGCATCGTCTCTTAGGTGAGATACCGTAAATCCTGTGGTAACATAGGTAAGTGTCGTTAGTAACCTAGAATTCCGCGTGTTTCAACCGTGGGAGTATGCCAAAATGGAAACAGTCTCAGTTAACGATGGAGTTAATAAATATGAAATTTGGTCTGGTAATGACTGGCGGGATCGCGAGAGGTTCTTTCCAGGCAGGTGTTGTTAAAAGTTTTGCTGAAAATAACCTTAAACCTTCCGTTGTAGTTGGGGCATCTGCTGGTGCTTTAAATGCCGGGATGCTTACAAAGATTATTGCGGAAGGGAATTTTACTCCTGAAAAAATTGAAGAGCAAATGATCAAAGGCTGGTTAAGGGAATCTTCACTTGCTCTTCTCTGGGGAAAAGGAGATATTACCAAAAAAGATACTATCCGTAACTTATTTGCTGAAATTAACACTAATCCATTTATGCTGATCAAACGTCTTTCAAATCTTCAGCTTGATGTCTGGGATCGTCTGAGAACTCTGTTTTCTTTGTCTTTCTTTGCTATTTTTAATAATGATGCTGTAATCGAAATGCTAAAAAGAACTATTCAGAATCCTGAAAAAATAGTTGATGATATTATCTGTGCAGTCTCACTTACAGACCTTTTTGCCCATACCGAATATATTAGTGGGACACCTATAAACAATTACAGTGAGTATGTTACTTTTAAATTTACCAAAGGTGAAAATGATGATCTTGAAGGAAAATTTCGCCGGCTTCGTCAGATAGTACAGGCATCTGGTTGTTTACCGGGAATGTTTCCTCCGGCAGAGCTTGATATCAATAATAATGGTACAAAAAAATTATATGTAGATGGTGGAGTTACCAAAAATGCTCCTTTTGGCCGGGCAATCAAGCTTGATCCTGAATTACAGTATATTTTTATTATTTCTACCACACCGATAACCAAACCAATAATTAATGAAATAAAAACTTTCCCCAGTATCATGGGCCAGGTATATGAGATTGTTGTCACCAAAGATATCGCCAATGATTACCGAAAAGTAATTCAGATAAACGAAAAGATCAAACTTCTTTCTAAGATACTGGAAAAAACAAAAAAAGGAAAAGTTGTTAATAACGAAAGAAATAATGATTTATGTAAACTTGCCGGGTTTCAGGGAGTAACAGATTATGTTTCCAAACGCTGTGTGGAGATCATCTTTATCGAACCGGATCATGCACTGGAAGGAGATCCTTTTGCCGGAATATACCGAAAAGATCGTAAATATTTACTTGAATCATACATTAAACATGGACAGGAAATTGGCAATAAAGTTATTAAAGATTTCCTTCTCAAGACAGGTGAAGCTCCACAGGTATTAGATGAGCTGGATATGCCCGCTTAAGTAAATGCTGGAGCTAAAAGAACTTAATACTAACTTATCAGATTATTTAAATGAAATTGGTTCTGTTTTTAAAATTTTTAATCTTCAGGATTCAGGATGTATATCTTATGGCGTAGATATAAATGGCATAAAATACTTTGTAAAATATTCCAATCAGCAAAGAGGAATAGAATCATTAAAACGGGCAATAAATATCTGTTCAAAAATTCATCATCAGGCATTTCCAAAATTATTAAATTATTTTAATACTTCAGATGGATTAGCGCTTGTCTATAAATGGGTAGCTGGCGAAGTCTTAAATAGTCCTGAATTTACTGGTGAAGAAGGGAGAAATAAACCAAGTTCTACATTTTACAGATTTAAAAATCTTCCATCAGATGATATTCTAAATGCTCTCAATATTATTTATGATGTCCACCTGCAAATAGCAGAAAAAGGATTTATTGCTGTAGATTTTTATGATGGCTGTATAATTTATGATTTTGAAAATAAATTAATTAACCTCTGTGATTTTGATGAATATCATTCAGGAACTTTTATTCTTCAGGAAAAACGTTTACCAGGCTCATCCCGCTTTATGGCTCCTGAAGAGTTTATCAGAGGTGAATTAATAGAGCAGTCCACAAATGTATTCACACTTGGGCGAACGGCTTTGGTGTTTTTAAGCAATGGCACGACTGATAAAAGTTTCTGGAAAGGCCCTGAAAAGTTATTGCCAATTATTGAAAAAGCTGTTTCCAAAGAACGGAAAAACAGATATCAAACCATAAAAGAATTTGTTACAGACTGGATTTCTAACTTATAATTTTCAGCCTTTATTCCTACTCACATTTAAATTTTTAATCTGTTCCCAAAACGCTTCCCTGAATATCAGGAATGGGGGCTGGCACAGGAGGTTCTTCTATTGCACCACTGCCAGGGTCTTCTACAACGCTAGAAGAATCATCAGGTGGAGCTTCTCCTGGCCCAGGTTCTTCTACAACGCTAGAAGAATCATCAGGTGGTGGTTCACTATAACTTGATGATGCTGAATTCAGGACTTCAATTACTACATTTTTAGCTATACTTAAGTCACCTTTTATTCCGTTTTTTACCACCCTCACTTTCCATGTATGGGAAGACCCAGGTGTAAGCCCTGTTACAGTATATGATGTTCCATTGTTTATATTGATGGGAGTACCATCATCTATTACTATTTCATAGGAAGTCGCCTCGCTTACTAATCCCCAACCTATTGTAAATCCATCTGATGTTACTGATATTGTATTTAGTACTACAGGTGCTTCCAAAGCTGTTAGTACTGTCTTCAGCTCACTCCAGTCACCTTTTATCCCATCTTTTACCACTCTAATTTTCCAGGTATGGGAAGACCCTGATGAAAGACCTGTTACAGTATATGATGTTCCGTTGTTTATATTGATTGGAGTACCATCATCTATTACTATTTCATAGGAAGTCGAACCATTTACCAATCCCCAGCTTATTGTAAAGCCATTTGATTTTATATTAGTGATATTTAACGATGTAGGGGTATTTTTATCCATTTCAGGTACAGATATAGTAACATTTTTGTTCTTATCAGGTGTAACTGAAGGGGTAGGTTTAGCATTATTAACATTTTTGTCCTTATCCAGTGTGGACGAAGGAATAGGTTCAATTTTAACTTTGTCAGGTACATTTACAAAGTTACAACCTGAAAAAGATAATAATATTGCTAATAACAAACTCAATTTTTTTATATTATTTTTCATTTTTCACCTCTTAAATAATTTTAATTACAGGTCCCAACTGAGCCCTGGGCACATGTTCTTCCATCAACCCATTTTGCACCGGATAAATTAGCTCCTGTTAAATTAGTATTTGTTAAATTAGCATTTGTTAAATTAGCTCCTTCAAGATTAGCTCCATAAAAAATACTACCAGTAAGATCACTTCCACTAAAATTCTTATTGGCA
>CAYRDV010000144.1:13357-13743 GCA_964422885.1 uncultured Candidatus Sericytochromatia bacterium | reverse complement strand
CATATGGTTATTTCTTTTTTCAATCCCTGTATCAATTGTTGATAAATCAATTTTTATATCTCCGCTTGATTTATCCAGATTATCTGTATCTACAATAGCATTACCTGAAATTTCACCTGTTTTTCCTGAAAAGGTTAATAAAGTTGCTTCTGAAGTAAAAACGACCTGGTTAAAATGATGCATATCGTTTTGTGGAACATAGCTTTCACCTGCCGCCAGTGCAATAGAGTTAATACTTAAAGCCATAAATGCCGGAATTAATAGTTTTTTTATCATATTGTTAAATCCTTTAAAAATAAATAATGTATAAAACTAATCATAGTAGGTTGTTTTTATTTTGTTTGTCATTTCAAAGACACAAAAATGTTTTGAAAAATTTTTTAATG
>CAYRDV010000144.1:0-13347 GCA_964422885.1 uncultured Candidatus Sericytochromatia bacterium | reverse complement strand
GTCTTTCATGTGACATAAAAGAATTTTCAAAAGCTCTAAGATAAGCATATGAATTAATAAATATCGAAGTTAGGAGAATAACTATGAAATTAAAAAGAATGTTTGCTATTTCCGTGTTTGGTCTGGTACTGAGCTTAAATCTCATTGGTGGAGCTTTCGCTGAATCAGAAAATAAAGAAGTATCTAAAATAAGCAAAACTGTAAACGTTAATAAACCTATTGTTGCTGTTGTAAAAGCTGAATGGTGTTCTACCTGTAAAAGAATAGGACCTGTCGTAATGGAACTAATGAAAGAATACGATAAAACAGCTCAGTTTGTAGTATTAGATGTTACAAATGCAAAAACAAGCAAAGAAGCTGAAAAAACGGCTAAGAAATTTGGTATATCAAAATTCTTTAAGGAAAATAAATCACAAACTGGTAGTGTTACTATTATATCTCCCCAAAGCAAAGAGGTTTTAAAAACATTTCAGGGAGAAGGTGACAAAAAAGCTTACGAAGTCGCTTTAAATGAAGCAATAAATAGATAATATTTTATAGGGTTAAACAAGACTATGATTACAAAAGAAGTAAATAAAGAAAAAAACTCATCAGAAAAATTTAAACCTACCAGTATTGGTGTGTTTATTTTATTGGGCGTTTTATTTTTATACTGGTAATGGCTCTTGTTATGCTTGAATGGATAAGATTACCATTACCTAATTTTATAAAACGTATGCCAAGTTCCGGACCTTTTGTTATAGGATTGGCATTTGCTTTAATTTCTTCCCCATGTTCCAGTCCTGTACTTGCCAGTGTACTTGCCCTTGCCGCCAGCTCAGGTAATATTTTAGTTTCCGTTCTTACGATGGCATCCTATGGATTTGGTTATACACTTATCATATTTTTAGCCAGCCTGTTTACCGGATTATCAAAGCAACTTAATTTTTTAAAATATCAAGGAGAAAAAGTTACAAGATTTGCTGGTTTACTTCTTTCTGTTGCCGGGATATGGTCACTTTATCAGGGTATAACTTGGTTTTTGTAAAATTATTAAATTTAAAATTTATTGTAATGATAAAATAGCGAGATTATGAATAATATACCACCAAATATTCCTGTAAGTAGTAGTTTATATAACCTTGCAATTTCGGATAAAACAGAGATTATAGATAAAGATATTTATGTAACACCGGAAGTCTCTTTAATTCATGATACTCTTAATACTTCTGAGTTAAATAAGGGAAAATCTCAGGTTTTAATTAACATAATAAATACAAATAAATCAGAAAAATCCTTAGATTTTGTAAAAAATATAGACGAAATAAAAAAAATCGTTAATGAAATAATTTCAGAATCTTATCCTGAATTAAAAAAGGCTAATTTTGATTTTAAAACTTTAAATGATGATTCTTTTTATTTTCAGAGTAATTTTAAACCTGTCAGCATCTTAAAAAAACATTTTGATTATACAGTAATGGTTAATCCTGATGTATTTGAAAAAGATTGTCCGAAAGAAGCGGTTAAAGCTATTCTCGCTCATGAACTATCACATACTTTAGATTATGAATCAAAAGGTAACATTGGAGTTTTAAAAATAGGGTTAAAAATGCTTTCACCTAAGAAAAGGGATGAATACGAACACCGAACTGATTTAACAGCAATTTCAAGAGGGTATGGTAACGGATTAATTGAGTATAGGAACTGGGTTTATAAAAATATACGTCAAGAATCAGTTATCCAGAAAAAGAAAACCTATTATCAACCTGAAGAAATAAAAGCAATTCAATTTGCCTTTGATAAGGCTGAAAGTATGGGTAGAAAAGATGAATTATTAGCTAAATGGCTGGATAACCCTCCAATTGGTATTGAAAGAATTAATAATGGTTCAATTTTATGACAAATCTTCTTTTTGAACTTGAAAAAAATTATCTGATTGATCATGAAATTGGTCGTGGAGGCATGGGAGTTGTTTATTCTGCCACGGATAAAAGATTAGACAGGAAAGTTGCTATAAAGATACTTTCTTTATCATCCTTTAATACAGATAAAAATTCAGTTGATGAAATTATTCAATGTTTCCAAAGAGAAGCAAAATCAGTAGCTAAGTTATCCCATACCAATATTGTTAATATTTATGATATTGGTCAAACATAATAGCTCCACTTCTTAAATAATAGTGAAAGGATAAATAATATGAGAATATTTTACAGATTTAAAGTTTTTGGCATTATTTTAACTTCTATTTTTATTCTATTGTCATCTACAAATTCTGTAGTTGCAGAAAATACGCCTAATTTGGCAATAGAAACAAAAGCAATGTCTGAAGGAACAAAAATACCTGAAGTTTCAAAATTGAAAACAGTAAAAGGCAAAAATTTTGATTTAAATAAAGCAATTTCAGAAAAGCCAACTGTTCTTATATTTTATCGAGGGGGTTGGTGTCCTTATTGTAACGCCCAATTGTCAAAATTAAATTCAATAGAAAGTAAATTAGTGGAAATGGGTTTTCAGATTATAGCAATAAGCCCTGATAAGCCTGAAAATTTAAGGGAAAGTATAAAAAAACATAAATTAACCTATTTACTGCTTTCTGATAGTAAAATGGAAACTGCAAAAGCCTTTGGTGTTGCTTTCAAAGTAGATGAAGCTACTTTGTTTAAATATAAGGCTATAGGCATTGATCTGAAAAAAGCATCAGGAGAAGATCACAAACTCTTACCTGTTCCATCCGTTTTTATTATTGATACAACCGGAATTATTAAATTCAAATATTCTAACCCGGATTATAAAGTAAGGATTGAACCTGAAATTATTTTGAATGAGGCAAAAGCTCTGGTAGAGAAGAATAAGAGATGATTTTAGAATCAAAAATAACTTGCCCTGTTTGTAAGTATGAAAAAGTTGAAATAATGCCAACAAACGCCTGTTTATTCTTTTATACCTGTGAAAAATGTAACACAAGGTTAAAACCAAAATCAGGTGATTGTTGTGTATTTTGTTCATATGGAAGCATTCCATGCCCTCCTATACAAGAAAATAGCTCAAATAATTGTTGTAAAGAGTGAAATAATTAATGAAAAACTTAATTCTGAATATTGAAAAAAATACAATTAATGTTCCTAAAATTACAAATTTAGATTTGGAACTGAAAAAAGGTATTAATAAGCTTATAACTTAGATCCACGAATTCATTTTGCTTTAGTCTGTGGTTCTAAATCTTGTCCTCCCATCGGTATATATCAGGAAGAAAAAATTGAGCAACAGCTTGACCTAGCGGCTGGAAGTTTTATTAATAGTGAAGATATTTTAATAGATAAAAATAGAAAACAGATATTTCTTTCTAAAATATTTAAGTGGTATGGTAAAGATTTTGGGAGTAAAAATGATTTAATTAAGTTTCTGGCGAAATATAGAAAAAATGATGAAGATAAAGATTTTTTAATAAAAAACAATTCTAGTATCTTAATAAGTTATCTTGATTATAATTGGAATTTAAATCATTAAGAGGCTAAAATATTGAGAATAAAGAGTATAAATATAGAAATATGAGTTATTTAGAAACAACAAAAGATATTTACAAAAAGGCGGCATTGAACCCTGACGTTGGTTTATGCTGTACAACTACACCAATCTGGAAATTACCCGGACTAAATATTCCTCTCATAATGCAGGAAATGAATTATGGTTGCGGAAGTACCGTAAATCCCAGAGATTTGGTAAATAACCCCAATATATTGTATGTTGGCGTTGGCGGAGGTATGGAATTATTGCAGTTTTCCTATTTTAGCCGAAAAATTTCAGGTGTGATTGGTATTGATATTGTTGATGAAATGCTTAATGCAAGTAAAGAGAACCTTCTTTTAGCTGAAAAAGAAAACTCTTGGTTTAAATCAGATTTTGTTAACCTAAAAAAAGGAAATGCTTTAGATTTACCTGTTGAAAATAATAGTATTGATGTTGCGGCTCAAAACTGCTTGTTCAATATTTTTAAAATAGATGATTTAAAAAACGCTCTTACAGAAATGTACAGGGTATTAAAACCGGGTGGAAGATTAGTATTGTCTGATCCAATCTGCGAAACAGAAATACCGAAGAATTTAAAAAATGATGCACGCTTAAGAGCCTTATGTTTAAGCGGTGCATTATCTTTAAAAGATTATATTAAAATGATTACTGATATAGGCTTTGGCACTGTGGAAGTAAGAGCGAAACGTCCTTATCGTATATTAGACCCTGTAAACTATAATACAAAAGAGTTAATTTTTATTGAAAGCGTTGAAGTATGTGCTATTAAAACGCCTGTTCCTAATGATGGAGCATGTATATTTACAGGAAGAACCGCAATTTATTATGGAAGAGAAGAGTTTTTTGATGATAATAAAGGGCATATTTTACAAAAGAATCAACCTCTTTCTATATGTGATAAGACAGCTTTAGCCCTTTCATCACAAACTAAAAAAGGAATTTATATTTCAGATTCAACATTTTTTTATGATGGTGGTGGATGCTGCTGAACTTCTTACGATTATTTTCTATTCAAGAACCTCATCAACCTGAAGGATTGGTTCAATATTTGTATAATTAGGAATATCGCCCATTATTGCTCCGCCGTGTTCAGCCATAGTTGCCCGAAATCTCTCAACTGAATTGATCCAAATGCTGCCAGTATATACAAATTTAGCTGGTGAGCCATCACCTGACGCAACTCCTTTATGGACTTCTGCTTTGACAACGTTATCTCCTATATAACCAGCCACCATTGGAATATGTTTTGTAGTGTAGTACTCTAAATCAAACTTGGCATCCTCTTTGTTTGGATAATAAACAGAAACACAATACATATTCAATCTCCTTTTCTTTTAAAATTATAAAATATGTTTATTACTTATATTAAGTAATAAAAACCAGATTTTTACAGATAGTCTGCTGGTAGGGCTTTTGGGAGTCGTACCAAAATTTAATAAATCCCCACAATGTGGGGCCCCTGTTAGTATAACTCCCGGAAATACCGGGTCCCTGATTCTGAGTACAGAATTTAACTCCGGGTGCCAAAGGCATTTCCTTCGGTCATAAACCCAGGCCCCAAAGAATTTGGGGAAACCCCGATGTAAACATCGAGGTATTTTAATACTAATAATACCTTCCCAAGAAGATTCAAAATATATTCAGAATTATTTCCTGTTTCCGGCAATAATATTTTAAATTCTGAGCTTAATTGTGATGAATTAAGATTCATTCTAAGAATAGTGTCTTGTTCTCTATTCTTTAAATATTGAGTTGCCAGAGAAAAAGCCTTCTTAAAAAGATCAATTTCAATTACATTTTCCATAACTTAAACTAAAATCCAATAATATAATCTTTATCTTTTGATGCCTGATGGCAACTTATACACATTTGAATTTTTCCACCAGCCATTTTTGCTTTACCTGAAGAATCCATAACAGCGTAATACCAATCACCATTATCTTTATCAAAACCGGATGTTTTTTTCATTACATATAATGTATCAATTCTTGAAGCTGGATCATTAGCGTCATGAGCTTCTTTTACGGCAATAGTTCCATCAGGATAGGGATACTTTTTATTTCTATAGCTGTCAATTCCTGTACTGTTAATCTGGGTAAATACAAATTTTCCACCGTGAGTCGGACTTATTTTCAGGCTATCATTGATTTTGGTATAGGTTTTATACTCACTAAAAACTGTTTTTGTGACATTTAAATCCTCTGCTGTAGGAGGCGATGAACAGCTAATCAGAATGTTTGATAGTAAAAGTACTAAACCCGTCAATTTTAATTTTTTCATTTTACTTCCTTTAATTTAACTGTAAATATTTGAGATACCCACATTATAAATCATTGAATATTTATCCGTATGTCATTTCAGAGACATAAATAAAATAAAATAAAAACGATAATTTAAATGACGATATTTTTTTGGAGACAAAGTTGTGAAAGAAATTATTTTGGTTTATGGGAATGACTGTTTTGATTCAAAAAATGCTATCAGTTTGATAGAAAACCTTAAAACAGAAAAGCCTGATTTTACCATCAACAAAATTCTATTTTCTTTTCAGGAACCGCTTGTCAGGAAATTCCGTGTTATGTTTACTCCTACTTTCATTATTAATCAAGAAATCGCATTTGTCGGAACACCTGCAAAAGAACAATTGATTGAGAAAATAAATCAAAATTTATAATCATGATATACTTAACAGCATTAAATAAGAACAAACGTGGAGAAAAAAATGTGATAGACAAGCTCTGGTATTTAGAGAGGCTAAACCTGTTTTCCAAAATGACAAAAGAAGATAAAATGCACCTTGATAAAATTACCCAAATGTCTGAAACAGAAAAATTTCAACCGATTTTCTTACCCGGAGATAAAGCAAATAATATTTATATTATTAAAACAGGCAAAGTAAAAATCTCTAAAATTTCAGAAGAAGGAAAGCAAATTACCCTTTCACTCTTAAATCCCGGAGATATATTCGGAGAAGTTGCACTTCTTGGTGAAATACAACAGGATACAATTGCTGAAGCAGTCGAAAATACCTATTTATGTGCAATTAAAAAAGAAGATTTTGAATCATTGCTTATGATGAAACCTGAACTTAATCTTAAAATTACGAAATTAATCGGCTGGCGATTAAGAAATGTAGAAAACCGTATTGAAAACCTTATTTTCCGTGATGTCACAGCTAGGATTATCCATACTCTTCTTGAATTGGCAAAATCATACAGGAAAGATACATCGGAAGGAGTTGAGATAAATTTAAGACTGACTCATGAAGAACTTGGTCAGCTTGTGGCTGTAAACCGACAAACTGTTACTACCAGACTTAATGAGCTTAAACATCTAGGTTTAATTGAACTGAAAAGAACAAGTATAATTATTAAAGATATTTTGAAGCTTGAAAATGCTTTAAAACAAAATTTTTAAAATGGTAAATCTTTCAAAAGAAGAAATAATAAAATTATTAAAAAGTTCTCTAAAAGTCTCATTAATAGTTGGTACTGTTTTAAGTCTGGTTAATCAACCCTCATTAATTTTCAATTTTTCAGCAGATACAACCCAACTTATCAAAATTTTTTTTAACTATCTTATTCCCCTCCTTGTTTCTGCCTATTCCCGTTTTTCACTTCTCAATGAAATTAGTAAAAAGGAGATAAATTATAAAAATGAGTAAAATAATAATTCTGGGAAGACCTCATCCAATGATAGTTGAATCAATGAAAGAGTTTATGGAAAGAAATGGCTATGAACCATTTGCCATAAGCAAAATTCAGGATTTAAAAAATATACCTCATACCGGAAAAGTACATGGAGCTGTAATTTCAACTGCTGTGAAATCAGTCGTTAAAGAATCTTATATTGAGGTATTTCAGGAGATTAGGAAGCTCTACCCTGATTTACCGGTTTTGTTTGCAACTATAGGCAATGCAGAAAGTATGGCAAAAATTTTATCATTAACTTTATCAAAAATAATAAAGGATTCGGTCCTTTATATTGCAGATCACAATACACAGCTAAATAATTTAAACTTAAAAAAGACCTTCCTTATTATTAACAGAGAAAATATTAATGCTCCTGAATATAAAGAAATTTCCGATAATATTCTCAAAACTTTTTTTTCTTAGTTTATATTTTATTGTGTTATCCTATCATATTAGTGGTAGTAATTATGAATTGATTTTTTAGCTATGATAAAAACAAAAAGAAAAATTTTTACAAGTATTATTTCTGTATTTATTTTCAGCTTAATGGCAAACTGTAGTAATGAGCAATCAGAAAGAACAAATGCCCAAAAAAAATCGAACTCCGAATTCACTCTTAAATCAAGTCATGATTCTGTAAAAACGATTTCCTGGTACGGTTTTGAAGAAGGTATGAAAAAAGCTAAATCAGAAAAAAAATATATTTTTGTTGATTTTTATACTGAATGGTGTACTTACTGTAAAAAATTAGAAAGTGAAACTTATACCGATGAAAAGGTTTATAAATATCTAAATGATAAGTTTGTTCCCATTAAAGTTAATGCCGAATCTCAAAATAAAGTATCATTTGCCGGACAAAAACTTACAGAACAGGAATTAGCTGCAACATTTGGAGTTAGCAGTTATCCAACGCTGTTTTTCATGAATGGTGAAAAAGATGCTCTTGGGCAAATTCCTGGCTTTGTAACGGCTGACGATTTGTTTATGATTGCGAATTATGTAGCAACCAATTCTTATAAAACCAAGTCCCTTGATCAATACAAAAATTCATTTAAAAGCTAAACTCTATTAATGAGAATCATCATAATAAATATTATTATGGCTTTTCTCAGCCTGATTTTTATTGGCTTTGCCGGATGGACTTATGGCCAGTCAATATATCACGAAAAAGTTCGAAAATATTTTTATGAAAAACCAGTTTCAGAAATTGAGAATCTTAAAACCTTAAGTGCCCTTACTGATAGAATAGTACTTCTAACAGGCAATGTTATTGCCAGTGAAACCTTTACCAGCAGAAAAAATAAAAAGGTAATTCTTGAAAGATATCTTGAAGAAACAAAGAAAATTAATTCCAAAAAAGACTGGCATACTGAAAAAAAATCAAGTTTTTTCAAAGTTTTACCTTTTAAACTAAAAGGAGATAAAACGGAAGTTCTTATTGATACATTCGGATTGGATAAAACATATATTGGCATACCGGAAATAAATATTATTACTGAAGATAAAAGGTTGCGAAAAAAAAGTCTGTGGATAATTGAACCGAGCCAGAACGTATATATACTGGGTAATGTAGAAAGTAAAGCAAATCAACTGGTTATAAATAACCCCAATCTATATAAATCATTTTTCATTCCATTTTGGAAAAAAGAGCCATTTATTATAACTACCATGTCAAAACTTGAAGTAGCAAATAAAGCAATTGAAATAGGTCAAAACCTTTATTATGTATCTTTAGCCTTATTTACAGTTGGGGGGTTTTTCCTTATCAGTAGTTTAAGTAACATTATAAAAACCTATAATTCACTCAAAAACAGTTTAGGTTTTGAGCATGATGAATAATTCAACAAGGGCTTAAGCCCTTGTTGAATTATTAATGATTTCTTTGGTTTCTTGGCTCAATAAGAAATTTTATTGCAGTCCGATCTTCTCCGTTTATTCTAACATCTACAAAAGCTGGAATGCAGACAAGATCTATTCCTGATGGAGCCATATACCCCCTGGCAATAGCTATAGCTTTTACAGACTGGTTAACAGCTCCTGCCCCTATTGCCTGTAATTCACAAAACCCCTTTTCTCTGATCATACCAGCAATAGCACCTGCAACAGAAGAGGGAGTAGATGATGATGCAACCTGCAATAACTGAGGAGCGTCTTCGTCTTTTTTATTGGGTTGCTGAGGAACTTTTGGTGCGCTTTTATTTGAGTCCATACGTAATTACCTTTCTTTTGTTTACCTTATACAATGCAATGCCCCGAAGATTTTTTAATTACTCAACTAATAAGCATAATAATATGTAGTTCTGCTTTAAATTAAGTAAATTTAAAGCATACATCTTTTTTAACAAGACTACATATTTCTTCATAGTCTTTTACTAAATTATAGCACAAAAAAATTATATTTAAATGATATCTGAATCACATGGAATGAAATATTTAAAAACTAAAAAAACAACTTAACAGTAAATATAATGAGTAAATCACCAAATATTATAGTTATTTAAATCTTAACTCTTATTTAATTTATTTTTATCTAAAAAATTTATTGTTTTTGTTTAAAAAGAATTTGCAAAGCCAAAATAGAATTGATTCTGAGAATTTGGTAACTCATATTTACCATTTTCTATTATTTTCCGGGCCAGACCAATATAGGCCCCAAGCGTACTTCTATTTCCCACAGCAACTCGTACTCTTAGTTCTCCTCCTCCTCCAAGATTAAAACTATAACCCCTTTGAGCATTAAACCAGGCATCACCTATATCAGAAAATACAGCTCCATAAATTGAGTCAATATAAACTCCGCTAAAAACAGTATTTAATTTTGTCAGGATAGGAAATCTGTATTCAGGGCTAATCAGAACCATTCTATCCCCAATAAACTGGGCAATATTAAATCCCCTTAAAGGAGTAAAATCCTGGATTCCAATATTTAAATTTACCGGAGGCCCACCAAGTAAAAGAGGTGTAGTATCTCCTGTACTTAGTTCTAATGAGGTACGTAATGCCAAAACATGCTCAAACCATAGAGGAAAATATCTCCTGATGTCTACAAGTAGCTGAGTATATTCAAATTTACTCTGAAGTAATTTATTAGCATGTTCAACTCTAAAATCAATTCTATAACCATTTGTAGGGTGAATATCTGCGGTTGAGCCGCCCGAAACTTCCTGAGTACTCCAGTTAAAACCAATAAAATTATTCCAGCCCTCACGAACCTGTTTTGCATCTTTTGGTGTTAGCTCAGGTATAGGCATAAGATTATTAAAGGCAAATTCCAAAGTGCCTACATTACTTATCTGTTGAGAAATTTCATTAAAAAATGGTCGGGCCAGTACCAGGTCAAATCCACGAATTCTTTGGAAATAGTAGCTTTTACCATCCTGGGTTGCAGCAATACTTGGAAATTCACTTAGCTGAAAGCCAATTAGCGGATCAAGCATCCTGTTTACATAGCTCAGACCATAACTGACTCTTGAACTAAGTAATCCATATACAATTGCCGCATTTATTGCATGTTTTCCCAAAATATCATCAAAGCTTGCTCTTAAACCAATTTGGTCACCTTTTTCATCTACACCTGTAATTGGCATTATCAAATCTGGTGAAAGCCAGGGAGAATATTTTCTGATGTTAAAAACAGTTTTATCAGTTATAGGAACTTCATTAAGAGGCTGAGGAGGTTCAGTTATTTTAGCTTCTTTTACATTTAATTCCTGGACTTTGACCCTCTTTATATCAGTACCTTTGGCAAAATAACTGGTAAAATATAAAAAATTATCCTTAATAAAGGGAAATTCAAGCCCACTGTATGAGTTTGTTAATTTTTCAATCTTATTTGTTTCCAGAGTATAACAATATAGATTGGAAATCCAGTCTCTGTCTGAGGAATAATAAATCTTTTTTGAATCGTTTGTCCAGCTCGGAGAGGAATTGGAATAAATAACTGAATCATTAGTTATAGTAGAGCTTTTACCTGTTTCGGAATCAATAAGGACAAGATTACCTCCATCGCCCGGTTTATAAATATTAGCAACAATAAATTTACTGTTTGGGGACCAGGCCAGATCTTTATATAAATATTCTTTGGTTTTGGTAATAGGAGTCGCAATTATTTTTTTTTGTTTTTTTTCTAAATCTCTTAAATCAATCTGGTATATATTTGCCACTTCTTTATAAGTAGCGGCAAAGGCTAGTTTTTTACCATGTGATGAAAAAGTAGGACTGGCTATAAACCTGACTGGTGTTTTAAAATCTGTATCATTTTTATCGAAAATTTCATACTCATAATCAAAGACTGATTTTGAGACAATTTTATCTTTTTCAATTTTCATATTTACAAAACCAAGTACAGTATCCGGTTGTCCAACCATGTCACCTCCGACTTGAGTAAATGCAATCATTCCGCCATCATGAGACCAGGAGTAATCAAGAACACCACCAGCAAGTGTTTTTCCTTTTGAGTCTTTTTCAGTAAATACACCATTATCGACCCTTTTACCAGCAACCTTTGTATCAGTTTCCTTACCTTCGCTTAAAATAATTGCCCTTATTGGCATGAGGCCTATTATCTTGCCCCTTATATTTACATAACCACTTCTTCCCTGAGAAGTCATATATGTAAAGATCTTTCCATCAGGAGAAACTTTTGGTTTTACATTTGCCTCATTTTTTTCTTTATTAATAACAACTTCAGCGCTTTTTACAAAAGGCTCTCTGCCTTTAATCTGTTCACGATAATTTTCTTCCAGATTTTGCCGCCACTCAGCATCCAGAACCAGGAGAGATTTACCGACAACTCTTTCCATAGCAATGAAAAGAGGAACATTGTTGGACTTTATCTCAGCCAGAATTTTTGCTAATTTATCATGACCATAGGTATCAAAAATATATTTTATAAATGCGTAGCCTTCATTATAACCAGCAGCTCCTTCATCAGCACCAAGGATAATGAATGCATCCCTTTCAGTAGGTGTGAGGATAGATCTTTCCAAAGTATGCAGTCTGAGCATTCTATCATAAGATGGATACCAGTATTCAGCCTCATACTGAGCCAGACCCTCAAGGAACCAGGTGGGAGCATTTCCCAGACCATAGAGCTTGGAAATGGCAATTCCTGTACTAAAAGCTTCGTAAGTGATAATATGGGTGAATTCATGGGAAATAAACCTTCTTGCTCCAATAATAGAGCTTTTCATTAGAAATGGGTCCAAAACAATTCGGTTTTTTATTGGCTCGGCATAACCATTTAAAAACTCATCCTGAGTAAGAATAATGGGAACTTTTGAACTCGGACTGGCATTTAAATCTTTTGTAACTTTAAAATATACTTCTTCAGCAAGATGTGATGCTTCTTTGGCTAATTCCTCAAATTGAGGATAATAATGAATAAGGAAATGCTCTGATTCAATTATGTTCCAAGTTCTTTCGGGATGATTTGGACTTTTACCGATAGTAAAAGCATTGGCAGGGTTTAAAGATAATAAAGAAAAAAACAGGAAACAGGAAAAAATTAATACCGTTTTTTTTAACATTCTTTTACATAACTCGCTTTTTATATACTAATGGTACAGGCATGTCTTTATCCAAATATTACCAATGCATTACCATGCCCCTCTAAATTTTAATTTAATGAATAATATTTCCTTCATCTTACTATATCAATTTAAAATTAATAATAAAAGCAAAATATTTTATCCATCAAGATTATATCGTCAAAATTTTTAGATTATATATTTAAATAAAAAAAAACTCAAAGTTTAATTTCGTTATTGGTGACAAAATTTAACCAAAACCTTTAGCAAGTCTTAAATTAACTTTCATATAATAATTAATATATAAAGATATTTTTTGGGTTATTTACTAAATGACAGTTGGTCAGGTTTCGGGCAACAATAATTTAAATGACTTTCCAAAACCGAAAACGGATTCAAATAAACAGGAGAGTCAATCTGAACCTGTAAATTTTTCAACGGATAATTTAAAAACAAAAACCAAAGTTCCTGAAGTCAAAATTCCCACAAATATGTTTGAGAATGCCAAAACACAGGAATATGTGCAGGCATTACTACAAGGCAAAGTTAATACCTCCACCAAAGAATCTTCTGTTAACACAGATAACCTGGATGAACAACTTTCTGCCAAAAAAGCTTTA
>CAYRDV010000143.1:0-13775 GCA_964422885.1 uncultured Candidatus Sericytochromatia bacterium | reverse complement strand
TCATTGGCAATATAGTGTTTACCAGAACCAACAACGGCAAAAGCAGCAACTCTGTCTTCTTCCCGAAGTTGCAGCCAATACCTGATTAATGATAAGGCAATGGCGTCTTCTGCTTCGCCATTACTAACAAATAATATATTCACTAAACCTTTCTATGGGTAATAATTTACCTAAACTTAAATATTGAATTTTATCTTAAATAAGCCAGAGGATCTACAGGTGAACCGTTCACCCTTACCTCAAAATGCAGATGAGGGCCAGTTGAAAACCCGGTACTACCAACTGCTGCAATTAATTGTCCCCTTTTAACTGGTTGCCCTGAAGAAACATATATTTGCGAAGTATGACCATATAAAGTAGCAATTCCACTTCCATGATCAATTATTACTGCTTTCCCATATCCACCCATCCAGCCACTTTCGATAATCACACCGTCTGCCGCTGCGTATATATGAGTTCCGCTGTGCGCTCCTACATCTACACCAGTATGTAGCTTTCTGGTACCAAAAATAGGGTGAGTCCTGTAACCAAAATAAGAGGTTAAGTTTGCAGAAGCACAGGGCCATCCCATCCTTCCACCTTTAAAAACAGGTGGAATGAATCTTTTACCTGTCATATTTTTCATTTGCCGTAACCTTGCCAGACGCTGTTGTTCAATTAATCTTCTTAACATTGAAGCAATTCGGTTAGATTCATCTTCAAGAGCCTGAACTTCTTTTTCATATACCTTTTTTTTGGTTTGTACTTCATGAAGATATTCCTCTTTTTCCTGAGTCTGATCTTCATATATAGACTTTTGCTCAGACATTTTCTGAGATATTGTTGCAATTTTTAATTTTTTATCCTGAAAATCATGTTTTAAATCTCTAATTTCTTCACGTTTCTTTTTTATACTATTTATTAAATCATTATCTTGTTTTAAAACATAATTAAAATAAACAACTCGCCTCATAAATGTTGAAATATCATCTGAATTAAAAAGAAAAAGCAGGTAATCTATATACCTGTATTTATATAGTCTTCTTACAGTATTTATAGTGCTTTGGATCTGCTCATGTAATTCTTTTTCAGCTTCTTTGAGCTTGACATCGGTTACTTTAATCTGCCTTTGTGTTTGTTGATAACGGTACTGTGTATCCGCAAGTTTAATACTGGTATTTTCAATTTTTTTTTGTAAAACAGCAAGTATAAATGATGTATTTGTTTCTTCTTTTTTCAAAGTCTCAACAATTGCTTTTTTATGTTCTAATTCCTTTTTTGTATTTTGCAGATAGTATTTATTTTTTTTTATTGCACCTGTCTCAACTATCTGTTGGTTAGGGTTTACTGCTTTTTTACGGTTATAGTAACGGTTTCTGGAGTAAGAATCTGAAGGAAAAAGTAATGAAGATAAAATAATAGATGAAACAAGCAATAGCTTAGTAACATACTTTGTTTTCATTTATTGATTTATTTGAAAAATAAGGATGCATATGTACTTATTAAACCGATAAGTGTCGTTATTACAAATGCTCCAACTGTAATACCAACAAGTGCCTTAGAATTTTTCCTAAATATTTTTATAAGATTCATGTAAAGAAAACACCTCTTTAATCAATTATATTTGAAATTATTTAATTCAATTTTACAATTCTTGTCTAAGTAATTTAATAAAATTACCCAGCCTGAATATCTGAATAAAAATATACCACAAATTACAAAGAATTATCTGTCCGTTTCCATAATAGTCAACTTAAAGCTATAATAATCTCATTATTTTCTCAGATGCTTAGCTTAATAAAGAAGGAACGGGGGTAAATTTGATAAAACATTTGGTAATGGAAGAACTTGAAGCAGGTTTAGAAATAATATCCCAATCACCAAAAGACAATGGTGTTTTGGAAATGATTGTCTGCCGTCCCCAAACCAATGAAAGAGAAGTGATTGAAGAAGGTGAGCTGAATATCACTCAGGGTTTGGTTGGAGATAACTGGAAAAACCGTGGTAGTTCAAAAATGCCTGATAACTCTGCTCATCCAGAAATGCAACTTAATATTATGAATTCACGGGCAGCAGCACTTGTATCTCAGGATAAATCACGCTGGCAACTGGCAGGAGATCAGCTTTTTATAGATTTTGAGCTGAGTGATGGAAATATACCACCTGGTTCACAACTGGCTATCGGTTCAGCAATTATTGAAGTTACATCAATGCCTCATACCGGCTGTAAAAAATTTGTTGAACGTTTTGGTCTTGATGCTATGAAATTTGTTAATTCACCTATTGGTAAAAAACTTCATCTTCGTGGGATCAATGCTAAAATCGTAAAAACAGGTATAATCAGAGTTGGTGATATCGTAAAAAAAATTTAAATTAAGTTAAAACTGTCTTTATCAAATGTTGAGATTAAAGGCAAACTCAGATAAAAAGTAGTTTCACCATCTTCTAAGCTATGATATGTAATATCACCCCCATGTAATCTTACCAGAGTTCTTGTAATAAATAGCCCAAGCCCAATACCTGGCAACTGATGAATATGGTTTTCAACTCTGAAAAATTTATCAAAAATCTTTTCCTTTATATCTGGTGGGATTTGTTTTCCATAATTAGTAAACCTGATAATAATATGATCTTCATTTTTCAAGCTACTGATTATTACCTCTTTACCTTCAAGGGAAAATTTTAAAGCATTGCTAAGCAAATTTTTGATTATAGTAGTTATATTTTCCTGATCATTTAAAATAGTGACCGAATCAAATTCGACATTATTTACAATTTTTATATTATAAGGTTTTCGTTGTTCAAACTCTTCAATTGTAGAGTTGAGCAGGTCTTTTATTTTTATCTCTTCAATATTAATTTTAAAATCCTTCATATCCATATGCAAAATATTTAGCAAATTATCTATAATATCGGATAATTTTAGTGATTCGTTATAAATAGTCTCCGCAAAATTCTTAACTGTAGCTAAATCAAGCTCACTATCGCTAAAAAGAATATTAGAAAAACCAAGAATTGAGCAAAGAGGAGTTCTGAATTCATGAGAAATATTAGAAATAAATGTTTTCTTTTCTGTTTCTGCCTCAAGTTCTTTTGATATATCTCTAAGGTTAATTACCAAACCATCAAGAGTATCAAAATTATATCTAAGGGGTGTGGCAGTAGCTTTAAGAACTTTGTACTGATTTAAGTTCCTTATTTCGATAATTCCCGTAGGAATATTTTTTGTAATAACTGAATAATTATCAAAACTGTATTTGATAAAACGGATCAGATTTCTGGATAAAATATTTTCCGGAGCAACCATCCCGGTTGTATTTTTTCCGCTGATTTCCCGTGCTTCATAACCACACAACCGATAAAAAGAATCATTAGCCATTACAATATCCCGTTCATTATTAATAACGATAATTCCATCAAGTGTGCTGTTTAAAATTGCTTCAAGTGACTTTGCAATTGATTGTTCGGATGTGGGTTGTAGATTATCATATATTATCTCTTTACCAGTCAGAAGATTTGATAAGTCTTTTATTTCTTTATTACCTAACAAAAAAAGATTACTTTTTAAAAATTCAATGTCTTTTTTCTTAAAAAGATGTGAATAAAATGAGGTAATAGCCAGAATAGTATTTTTTTGAACAAAATATAAAAATAAGAAATTAATAAAAATTGTTAAAAAAAAGTAGGTAAATAAATCTAATTTAACAATTTCTACCAAAGAAATTATTAAAATATTTATTATAAAATATATATAAAGCAGCTGTTTTTTCATTTTTCAGATAAATTAATTATCGCAAAAAATAGTTTATTTTGGAACAATGAATAAAATAATTTTTTTTGTCCATTTTTGATATAGGCTAAAATAAATAGGCAAAACTAAAAAAAATTCATTTCTGAAAAGGGGTTTAAAATGGATGAAAACAAAGAAATAATAGTCTATATTGATGCTGATCTTGAAGACTTAATCCCCGAATATCTTGAAAATAGACAAAAAGATATTACAGATATCCGACAATTGCTTGAGACTGAAGATATAAAATCAATTGAAAGAATCGGGCATAGTATGAAAGGCTCTGGCGGAGGTTACGGATTTGAGCATATCGGAGAAATCGGAAAAGATCTTGAAAATGCCTGTAAATCTTATAATAAAAATGAAATTATAAATCTTAATAATCAGCTTGAAGATTATCTTGCTTCAATAAAAATAGTCTTTCAGGTATTATAAGAACAAACTCATTTTTCCTATGTAACGTTTATGTAAAAAAATTGAGATAAAATATAATATCAAGATAAGATAAAAGTGATATATGTTTGTTCCTGGATTATTAATCGCTGTTATTTGTCCTAATGGAAAATTTTGCTGATTATAAAATTATAAAAAAAACCGGTGAAAATAATTCATCTGTCTTTTATCATGCAAAAAATATATATAGAAATAAAGATGTAATCTTAAAAACTCTAAAAAAAGTTCCTCCTCTTCCTGAAGACGTTTTAAAATTTGAAAATGAATATAAAATAACAAAAAGCCTGACTTTTGAAGGAATAATACATGTTCTGGAAATAGAATTTATTAGCGACAATGTTATTTTGATCTTTGATTATTTTGATGGTATACCTCTTTCAGAAGCCAATACAAATTATTTTGAACTGGAAACTTTTCTAAATATTGCAATATCAATCACTGATACTCTGGATAAGTTGCATAAAAATAATATTATTCATAAAAATATAAATCCAGATAATATTTTCTTTAATCTTGAAACACAGCAAGTAAAACTTACAGGTTTTAACATATCATCAGTTATTGATCAGAAAGAAACTGAAATAGATAAAATTAGCAATATTGAAATGTATGAGGATAACTTGGCTTATATTTCGCCTGAGCAAACCGGTAGAATGAATTGCCCTGTTGATTACCGAACAGATTTTTATTCTCTTGGGGCAACTCTCTATAAAATACTTACTGGTAAATTCCTTTTTGAATCAAATGATATGATGGAATTAATCCATTTTCATATTGCCAGAGAGCCTGTATCTCCAGCTAAAATTAGCCCGGATATCCCTGAAGCACTTTCTGATATAATCATGAAGTTATTGTCAAAAAATCCCAAAGATCGCTATAAAAGTTGCTATGGTTTAAAATTTGATCTGGAATTATGCCAGGAAATGTTAATGACTTCTGGTGAAATAATAAATATTATTCCAGGAAAACATGATTCTTCAGATCAATTAGAAATTCCCCATAAATTTTATGGTCGGACTGAAGAATTAAAACAACTTACAGATATTTATTCCAGAGTAAAAAATAATAACCCTGAATTATTAGTAATTAATGGCCCAACAGGTATAGGTAAATCAGCACTGGTGGAGGAAGCCAGAAAAATTTTTATAATGACCGGAAGTTATTTTACTTATGGCCAGGCAGAGCAATTTAAATCAGAAACACCTTATTTACCATTTATATATGCTTTTAAAGGTCTTATCAGAATACTTCTGACAAGAAGTGAAGAAAAAATAATACAATGGAAAAAAGATTTAATCGAATCTCTGGGGAATGATCTGGAGATTGTCATTAGCCATATTCCTGAAATTGAAATGATTACAGGGAAAATTTCAATTAATCAGCAGGAGATAAAATCTGAGCATATTAACCTTAGTTCTGCCTTCAAAAAACTTTTTTCTATATTTACAAAAGAAGACCAACCATTAACAATTTTTCTGGATGATATTCAGTGGATAGATAATGCCAGCCTTAACCTGATAAAAGCTTTATTTAAGAGCCAGGAAATAAAAAACCTGTTTGTAATTGCTGCCTACAAAGATGAATCGGAAGGTGAAAATATTGCGGAAATAATACAAAAAGAAATTAACAGTTATGGCGTACAGGTCAGTAATATACACCTGGGTTTATTAGCACCATCTGATATTAATCAGTTTTTATCAGATACTTTTAACTGTTCTCTTGATAAATCAAAAGAGTTAGCCTTGATCTTAGCAAAAAAAACAAACAGTAATATTTTCTTTATCAGTGAATTTTTAAAAACCCTACATAAGGAAAAAATTATATTTTTTAACCCGGAAACTGGATGGAAATGGGATTTAGAACAAATAAACAATAAGCAGATTACTGATAATGTTATTTCCTTAATGCTTGAGAAACTGCTAAAACTTCCTCCTCAAACCCAGTATTTATTAAAAATAGCAGCTTGTATTGGTTATAAATTTACTCTTGAACTACTCTCTACCGTATATGATAAAGGCCCTGAAGAGACTTTCATGGATCTCTGTGAAGCATTTAATGAAGAACTAATAATAATGACCGAAGATGGTAATCAGTTTATTGATGAAAAAGTTCATAGCGCAATATATGAGTTATTTAATGAAACTGAAAGAAGAATTTTTCATTACAGAATAGGTAAAATAATGTTATCTCAGATTCAGGAAAAAGATCTGAGCGAAAAAATATTTGACATTGTTGAGCAGCTAAATTTTAGCCCTTCACTTTTTGCCCAGGAAAAAGAAAAGTATGAATTAGCAAATCTAAATTTAACTGCGGCCCTTAGATCAAAAGAATTGGATATATATGATAATGCTTTGAATTATCTAAAAATTGCTAAATCATTATTACCCGAAAATAGTTGGGAAAAAGAATATGAGCTTACTTATTCGATTAATATGGAAAAAATTGAGCTTGAATTCCCTGATTTACAATATTTAGCTATTGAGGATACATTAAGCTTCATACTAAATAAAGCAAAAAATCAAAAAGAAAAATCAAAGGTATTAAAACTTAAAGTACAGCTCTATATTAAACGTAATGAAATGTATAAAGCATTTGAAACAGGTAAGGAGATTCTTGCTCTTTATGAAATAAATTTACCTTCTTCAAAATTTATTTTACAACCAGGTTTACTTATTGAAATTATCCGGGGTAAATATAATATCGAAATCAAAGAAATAGATTCTCTCAATAATCTTCCCCAAATAAAAAATTCTGAGCAGGAAATATTATTAAGTAATTTAATGTTTATTGCTATTGCCACATTTTATTGTAATAAAGAACAATTTAAGCTACTAATTCTTAAAATAATTAATATCTCACTTAAATATGGCAATTCACATTACTCAGCTTACGCTTATATTTCTTATGCTCAGATATTATGTTCACTCAGTGGTAAAAATAATACAGCCATAGAATTAAGTACTCTTGCCCTTAATCTTATTAAAGATTCTGAAAATTCTGAGCTAAAAAGCAAAATAAACTTTATTTATGCAACATATATCAGCCATTGTTTTGATGATATTAATAATAGTATCATTTTTATCAAAAATAGTATTAATTATAATAATTTTATTCAGGTTTCTAATAGTTTTTCCTATTTAATAATTTTTTATCTGATTAGAGGTGAAAATTTAGACAATATTCTTAATGAGTCAGAAAAAACAGTAAATTACCTTAATGATGACAAAAATACTGCCTCACAATACTTACCAGGGTTACAGCTAATTTCAACTTTAAAAGACTATAATGGTAAAATTACACTATATAAAGACTCATTTAATGAGAATTTCTTAAAAATTTTTAATCCAAAGCAGGATTTAGAAGCAATTTTTTATTATTATTTTTGTCGGTCTATCTGTTCTGTTTATTTTAATGATTACCAGAATAGCTTAAAATTATTTGAAAATTCTGAAAATATTTTACTTTTAATAGCCAAAACAAGATTATTTCCCGAACATTATTTCTTTTATTCATTAGCAATAACCGCAGTTTTTGAAAAGTTTTCCAGTAAAGAAAAAAAACACTATCGAAAAATTCTGAGTAGAAATCAGAATAATTTAAAAAACTGGATTAATAATTATTCCTCTGCTGAATTAAACTCAAAAGCTAATACTAATAGCTATTTTCATAAATATTTGCTTATTGAGGCAGAGATTGCCAAAATAAATAACAATAAAAATGCGGCTGAGATATTTGAAAAAGCATTAAGACTGGCTAGTCAACATGAAATTATCAATGATATTGCTTTAATTAGTGAATTGACTGCCAAATTTTATCTTTCTGAAAATAAAGAATTGATTGCCAAAGCTTATATGACAGAGGCCCATAAATCTTATCTCAAATGGGGAGCGGTTGGAAAAGCTCAAAATCTTGAAGATAACTATTCAAAACTGATAATGAAAGAGAGTGAAAGAAAAAGAGCAGATACAAATTCTTTAACCTCTTATACCAGCCAAAATATTGCGGCGATGAAAGATAGTTCTTCTCTATTTGACTCAGTAACAATTATGAAATCAGCACAAACCCTTTCTGAAGAGATATTCTTGGATAAACTTCTGGATAAAATGATGAAAATAGTGATTCAAAATGCAGGAGCCCAGCGTGGTTATCTGATCCTTGAAAAAGAAGGTGAAATGTATATTGAAGCAGAAGGTTCAGTGCATAATGATGAAACTAAAATGTTTACCTCATTTAAGCTTGAAAACTCACGGGAAATTTCCCCATATATCATTTATTATGCCCAAAGGACCCTTAACGATGTTGTTTTAAATGATGCTGTGAATGAAGGCATGTTTATGGCAGACCCCTATATTATAAAAAACCGGACAAAATCTGTATTATGCACTCCTATACTTAGTCAGGGTAAGCTTTTAGGTGTTTTATACCTGGATAATAATTTGACAACAAATGCTTTTACAGCAGAAAGAATAAAAATATTAAAAATTTTATCTTCCCAGGCGGCAATTTCCCTTAAAAATGCTTTATTGTATGAAAAAATGCAGGAACTAAATAAAAATCTGGAAAAACATAAAGAAGAATTGGAGCAAAAAGTAAATGAAAGAACACTTGAGCTTTTAAAAGCAAAAGAGACAGCTGAATCGGCAACGGTTGCTAAGTCAGACTTTCTTGCCAATATGAGCCATGAAATAAGAACACCGATGAACGCAATAATAGGTATGACAGAATTGCTTTTTGATACGGAATTAAAAGATGAACAGGCGGAGTTTCTTAAAGTAGTACAAAATAATTCAGAAGCCTTATTAGCATTAATCAATGATATTCTTGATTTTTCAAAACTGGAAGCCGGGCAAATGGAAATTGAAGAAATAGAGTTTAATCTCCGGGATATTGTTGAAGGTGTTGCCGAAATATTGAGTATAAGGGCGGATAATAAGGGACTTGAATTACTATGTTACGTAGAACCGACTTTAAAAGAAAAATTCATTGGCGATCCAAACAGATTACGCCAGGTTCTGATCAATCTTTTAGGCAATTCCATCAAATTTACTGAAAAAGGTGAAGTTTCAATAAAAGTAGAATCAGAAAGTATTTCTTCAGAAAATCATAAACTACATTTTAGGGTTTCCGATACAGGAATAGGTATATCACCACAAAACCAGAGAAAGCTATTTCAAAAATTTACCCAGGCTGATACCTCAACAACCAGAAAATATGGAGGAACAGGTTTAGGTTTAAGCATTTCCAAATCACTTGTAGAATTGATGGGTGGAGAAATCTGGATTGAAAGTGAAGAAAAAAAGGGGAGTACATTTCACTTTATCCTGAATCTTAAACAGGTTATCAGCGCAATCTCTGAAAATAACTTTGTGTATCCTGACTTTCGGAATATATCAATACTTATAGTAGATGATAATAAAACTAACAGATTTATCATTTGCCGGACCCTTATGACCTGGGGCTTTAATGTCGAGGAGGCGGTGGATGGTTACCAGGCCCTTAATATACTAAATATTAATAAAGATAAATTCCAACTGGTTATTCTTGATTATCAGATGCCGGAAATGTCTGGTTTAGAAGTCGCACAGGCAATTAAAAATAACCGGGAATTAAATAATTTAAAAATAATTCTACTTTCTTCTATTGGAATGATAAATTCAAAACGAATAAAAGAATCAGGTATCAGTACTTCACTGATAAAACCAGCAAAACAGGAAAATCTTTTTAAAGCTATAATTAATGAGTTAAAATATTCAGAAAACTTTAATTTGGCTTCAAAAAAACAAGATAACAAAAAGAGTGAGCAGGTAAATGTCCAAAAAGTAAAACCCAAAATATTACTTGTTGAGGACAATATTGATAACCAGAAGCTGGCAAAAAAAATATTGGAAAAGTCCGGTTATGTCTCGGATATTGCAGATAATGGTGTACTAGCTGTAAATGCTGTAAAAAAATATCAATACGATCTTATTCTGATGGATATTCAGATGCCTGAATTAGACGGTTTTGGAGCGACAGCGCAGATTAGGCAATATGAGGCGGAGAATCAACTGGAAAAAACCCCGATTATTGCTCTGACAGCTCATGCAATTGAAGGCTACAGAGAAAAATGCCTGGAAAATGGTATGGACGATTATGTTACTAAACCAATTAAACAAAATATCTTAAATGAAGTTATAAATAAAAATATTAATCAAAAACCCATAATCCTTATTGTTGATGATTCACCGGATAATCAAAAGCTGCTCAATAAATATCTCGAGAAAGAAGAAAAATACCGACTTATCAGTGCAAATAATGGTGAGGAAGCAATTAATAAATTTAACAGCAGAACTATTTCATTAATTCTAATGGATATGGAAATGCCTGTTATGGATGGCTATACAGCAACAAAAGAAATAAGGATGTTACCAGAAGGCAAAAATATTCCCATACTGGCACTGACAGCTCACCAGGGAGCTGAAGAATTAAATAAGTGTCTTGATGCTGGTTGTAGCTATTTTCAAACCAAACCAATCAGAAAAAAAGAGCTGTTAGAAAAAATCCAGGAGCTACTTTTTAATGAATCAGAAATTAATCAGGTTATTTAACACCACAATTTTCATCACAGTACAAAAAACGAATAATGTTTAAGATTATTATAATACATAGGACTAATCATACTATAGAATTTATTAGTATTGTATACTCAATACTAACAGGGGCCCCTTTAGGGGAATTATGTATGTGTTGATTAGAAAATAAAGAGCCTTTATGTTACAGCATTTATTAATTGAAAATTTTGTTTTACTGGAAAAACTGGAACTGGACTTTGAAAAAAAGCTCTGTGTTATTACTGGAGAAACAGGTGCCGGTAAATCTCTGATTGTTGATGCAATTGAGGGAATTGTTGGTGGCAGGCTTTCACCTGAACAGATTAAAACAGGTTGTAAAAGTGCGTATTTAGAAGCAACCTTTACAATAACTCCTGAAGTAAGAAATATCCTTCAGGAAAATGGTTTTGATGAACTGGATAATACAGTAACTCTTAGCCGGAATATCCAGAGATCAGGTAATAAATGCCGGATTAATGGTGAGCTTGTTACCCAAAACTTTTTAAAACAGGTGGGTGAATATCTGATTGATACTATTGGTCAAAATGAAAACCAGTTTTTGTTTAAAGTTGAAAGGCACAGATTTATACTTGATTCACTTGGTAGTGAAATCCATAAAAACCTGATTGAGAAAATAAAAGAGATTTCTGTAGAATTAAATTCTGTCAAAAAAGAGCATCAATCACTTAAAAAGGAATCACAGGAAAATAAAAGGCAGATAGATTTTTATAAATTTCAGTTAAATGAAATTGAAGAAGCAAATTTAAAGCCAGGTGAAGAAGAAGAGTTGAAAAAAGAAAGAGAAATTCTACTCCATTCCGAAGAGTTGACAGATAATCTTAATCAGGCCTACCATCAGCTTTATTCCGGTGATGATGTACCCAGTATTTGTGACAGACTCAACTCTGTGTCCAGGTTAATCAGCGATTCTTCAAAATTTAACCCTGAGTTGGAAAATATAAATAATGAACTTGAAGGTATAAGTATTCAACTAAACGATATATCCAGAACAATCCGTCATTTTTCAGAGAATATAGAATCGGACCCTGAGCATCTTGAAGAATTAGAATCACGCCTGGATTTAATTCTCAAAATGAAAAATAAGTATGGCCTCTTTATAGATGAAATTCTAATATTTCGTGACCAGTTAAGAGAAAAAGTTTTACTGGTAGAAAGTAGTGATGATAGGATATCTGAGCTGGAAAAGAAAATTAGTTTGCTGGAAATAGATTATATTGAAAATGCCAGGCTTTTAACAGAATCAAGATTAAATATTGCCAAAGAACTTGAACCAGCTGTTGAGCATGAATTATCAGAGCTTGGTATGGATAGAACAAAATTTAAAGTAAACTTAAATCCAAAAAAAGAAGCTTTTTCAGAAAATGGTGCTGATTCGATTGAATTCTTAATCAGTCCGAATCCTGGAGAACCACTAAGAGCATTATCAAAAATTGCTTCCGGCGGCGAATGTTCAAGACTGATGCTTGCTCTTAAAATGGTATTACACAGATCAAACCAGGTTCCCACCCTCATTTTTGATGAAATAGATACGGGAATTAGTGGTAAAGCAGCTTTGGTTGTTTCTCAAAAGCTGGCAAAGCTATCAAATTTTTCTCAGATTTTATGTATTACTCATTTACCTGTTGTCGCTGCAATGGCTGAACAACATTTATGGATCGAAAAATTTTCTACCGATGAACATACTAAAATAGATATAACGACCCTTTCAGAAAAACTAAGAATTGAAAAACTGGCCCAAATGTCTGGTGGAAAAATCAGTGAAAGTAGTCTAAAATATGCAAAGGATATTTATAAAAATGCCCTGGATTATAAGAAAAATTTTAGTTTATTGGCATATTCACATAATTAGAGTAAACAGATGGAAAATACTAAACCTGCCTCCAGCTTAAAAATAGGTAATTTTTCTATATTTGTAATAACTATTGTTGTTATCCTTTTGTTTTTTTTTGATACAACAATTTATATACCCCCAGGACATGTTGGTGTATTTATTAATAAAATTTCCGGAAAAGTACATGAAGAACCATTACATTCAGGGTACAGATTTAAGCTTCCTTTTTTCCAGCAAATAATAGAATATCCTTTTTATATGCAGACTATTATTCTGACAAAATCTTCGACAGAAGGCTCTCCCAATAATGATGAGATAAATGTCAATTCAATTGAAGGTCAGCCTGTAAGTTGCGATGTATCATTATCCTACACTTTGGTTCCGGAAAAAGTACCGTTTCTTTATACCTCATTTCGCCAGAATATTGAAAATATCAGCCATGGCTTTATCAGACAGACAATCAGACAGGCCATGCAGGAGGTAGTTGGCAAAATGGCAATTGCTGATTTCCTTGGCAGATATAAAGCTGAGGCTGTTTCAAAAATTGAAGAGGCGTTACAGCTACGTCTGAAACAGTATGGTTTTAATATTAAACAATTTACCCTAAATGAAATTCGCCCTCCTGAAAGTGTTATCCAGGCAATTGAACAAAAAAATATTATGGGCCAGGATGCTCTCAGAGCACAAAATGAATTGTTAAAAGTAAAGTATGAGGCACAGCAACGAATCGAAAAAGCAAAAGGTGGAGCAAAATCAATTCTGGAAATTGCCCAGGCTCAGGCAAAAGCAAATAATATACTTTCACAATCAATTACCGAAACTCTTGTCCAATACAAATCAATCGAAAAGTGGGATGGCAATATGCCTACAGTAAGTACAAAAGGTGGCGGTGCTGTACCTCTGATCAATATAAATTTACCCGAAAAGGAAGTGAGGGAGAAGTGAGGTCAGATAGCTAAAGCTATCTTAGTGAGGCCACTTCGTTAAGTGAGAAGGAAATGAGAAAAATAAACTTTTTTCTCTTACTTCTTCCTCACAGAAAAGATAAATCTTTTCGCCTCACTTCCTCCTTGTATGATAAAAGAATGAAAATCATTAATATAAAGTAAGA
>CAYRDV010000142.1:0-13869 GCA_964422885.1 uncultured Candidatus Sericytochromatia bacterium | reverse complement strand
TAACTCTCCCCCAACCCCTCTCTTACCAAGAGAGGGGGGCATGGATTGGCCTAAGAGAGAAACACTCAAACAGTTAATAATGAGTACATTAATTCATTTCAATAACATTAATTGGTATCATTAGTTTGAGTATTTCCAATTTATTACAACGTGATAATTTTCTACGATAAACTCATGGGGCCAATCAGGAAGAGTAGAATATTGTGAACTTTATTCTTCATTGACCATCGGAGTAAAGTGTTACCAAAAATAATTTCGTAATAAACCGGGAATATGAAAACTAATGAAAAAAGTTATAAATTTTGAATAAAATAAAAGGACTCATAATAAATGGTTTTCATATTCCCCAATTTGGTCAATTCTTCAAGTCCTCTCTCTATGAAGAGAGAGGATTTAGGTGAGAGTTAGAAAGCTTATGAGAAAAAGCATATTTGATCATCCCCTGATGTTAGAAATAACCCAAGCCAGCTTAGAGCATCTGGCTTCATTAAACCTGGATTTAAAAAACTCCTCAGTTTTAGAAGTTGGTGCAGGTGTTGGAAATTTAACCGGTTTTTTTGAAAAATTGAATTGTGACATACTTTCAATTGACGCAAGAAAAGAGTTGGTTAAAGAACATCTTGAAAGACATCCAAACCGTAAAGTAGAAGTTGCTGATTTAGAATTACCGGAAACATATTATATGTTTTCAGAATTTGATATCGTATTTTGTTATGGCACTTTATACCATCTTTCAAACCCTGAATTTGTCATTGAAAAATTGGCAAAAATCTGCAAAAAAATTTTTTTATTGGAAATATGTGTAAATTCTGTCGATAATGGGAATATAAATCTTGTTAAAGAGCAAAAATTTTTTTTGCACCAGAGTTTTCATGGTATAGGTTGCCGACCTGGGAGGGATTGGGTTTTATCAAAGCTAAAGAAATATTTTCCTTTTGGATATATTACATCATCTCAGCCAAAACACCCCGATTATGCTTTGGAATGGCCCGTTCTTAAACCCAGAGAAAATACAAGAGCCGTATTTGTTGGAGCCAAATATCAGTTAAATAACCCATTATTGCTTGAAAAATTACCAATGAAGCAGTTTAATTAAAGATTTATCTTTATTAAGGAATTATGTTACAGTAATACTATGGCAATAGTTTCGTTTTGAAACCAGGATTTGGTATTTAATGAGTAAAGAGAATAATGGTACATTTAACAGTTTAAATGCAAATAATGCAGAATCTGTAGAAAAGACGTATGAATTATATACATCAGAAAAAGTTATTATAAAAAAAGATGAGCCTTCTTTTAATGATGCTTTTAACGAATCTATTCCAAAAGCAAAAGATTCAGTTATAAACACAGAAGTTTCCGGAAAATCATTAAATTTTGAGTTGAAGAACTCAATAACAAAATTGAAAAGTGATATAGAACAGAGTAAAGTTGATAAACTCAGAAATTTTACCGAAAATGGTAAGATTTCACCTATTGTTAATGAACATAGTATATTACAGACCAAAGAGCAGGAAAAAGTATTTGTGGAAAAAATGAAAAATGTAAAGGCAGATACTGAAATTGAGGATGTTAATAATATTGTTGTTGCATCATTAATTAATAAAATTAATAAATAAAGGTATTATGGATTCAGAATTTAAAAAGAATTTAAAAGAAATAGTTCAGGAATTCCTTAGTGATAAGGATTTTGATGCAAATTTTAGTAATCTTGATAATATTTATTCCGAAGCTTTTGCCAATAATAACCTTAATATTACTGAGTTTTATGAAAAAATAATTTTTCATTTAACTAATGAAGAAACAGAATCAGCAATCAAATACATTATCCTTTCTCTGGATATTGATCGTAATAATCAGGCTGTTTTACATTTGTGCAAAACATTGCTTTATGGTTTTAGCTTATCTCTTTTTGAAAATAAAGCTGAGTTTTATAATCAGAAATTTGGTAATCTTAAAATTGCCCGAAGAAAACTAAATCAAAGAATTGAGGAATTAGAAAAAAAAATTTTTTCTAATAAAACCCGCATGGAAATAAATGAAAAGGTAACACCTTTGGAAGAAATAGGTTTATCCAAAGAGTTAACTGAGCTTGAAAAAAATGTAAAGGTTTTTGAAAGTTTAATGTATCCTGCCAAAAAAGAATATGATTTAGTATATAAACTTTGTGAAGCTGAAGAATGGCTAAAAATACTCAACTTGATCCTTGAAGTTTGTTTTGTTCCTGAGATGGTTTTTGAATCTTCAAAAATATAAGTGGCATTTTTAATATATGTTGACTATTGGAGCAATACAATCACTACCTGATCGGAAAGATATAAAAAATGTATTTATTCCTGATGATGTTATCTTAAATACTATTGGCAACAGTATTACTTTTTTATCTGATTTTATACCAGCAGATGTTCATCTATATAAATTAACAGATAATAATATGGTTAAGACTATTTTTGAGTCAAAACCATCTATTTATCCTTCATTTTATCGTAGAATTCATCTTGAGTATACATTCCCATTAAAAACAAACCTTCTTTTTCAGGAAGCCTATCAGACTCAAAAAATGGTTGAAGGCAGTAAAGGAGAGATTTTTAATGGCCTTCCCCTGTATCAGAATCTATATCCTATTATAAATAAAAATGACCGGGTTATTGGTTTTTTACTTGTGGAAAGAAGCCTTTATGAACAAAGACGATGGGGTCTAAAACAATGGCTTTACCAAACTACAGTAAAAAATATTATTGATGCTATATTAGAAAGTTCTTTACTGGAAACACGTTCTTTACCGTTAATTTATCCCGGTGATGGAATGATTATCGTTGATTCTCATGGAATGATTAATTATTCGACTTATACAGCAATTAATACAGCTAAATATCTTGGCCTTGTTACTCCTCTTGAGGGGAATAGTTTTGAAGAAGTCTTTAGCCATGGTGCGTGGCGAATTATAGAAGTAAATACCTTATATTCAGAACAGGAATTAAATCTTGAACCATATATTATTAATATAAAAGCAATACCCTTAAACAATCTTTTATTGATTTTATTAAGGGATGTCAGTGAATTACGGCATAAAGATCAGGAAATAAAAGTAAAATCAGCTATTATCAGAGAAATTCACCATCGGGTAAAAAACAATCTTCAATCAATTTCTTCACTTCTACGTCTTCAGCAAAGAAGAACCCAAAATACAGAAGTAAAAGAGATTTTAAGCGATAGTATTAATAGAATAAATAGTATTTCAATAGTTCATGATTATTTATCTCAAAAAAATGTAGATGTTATCGATCTGACTGAAATGGCAAAAAATATTCTTTTTGAAGTTTCAAATAGTGTTATGCTGCCAGATAAGAAAATTGCTTTTAATATTTATGCTCCTGATACTTTACTTTTTCCTTCAGCAAAAGCTGTTTCCATTGCCCTTGTTTTAAATGAATTACTAAATAATACGCTAAAACATGCTTTTGTAAACCTTGATTCTGGGATACTTTCACTTCATCTGGAAATAAATGCTGATATTCTGAATATTACTGTTCAGGATAATGGTGTCGGGTTACCTCAAGATTTTAACCCTGATAAAGATGGAAACCTTGGTTGGCAAATAATTAAAACTCTGGTTCAGGATGATTTAAAAGGAATATGGAGTGTTGATTCAAATAAAAATGATACCCGGATTATTATAAAATTACCTTTTTTAGGATGATTTAACTTAGAGAAAAAAAAGACCCTCTTTGGGGAGGGTCGGATTTAAGTTAAATTCCGTTAGGTTATTTTTTATATCATTGCAAGTCCGGAGGCTGCAAAAAGGTTATTTCTTAACGAATTCTTTTAAGAAACTGGTCCATGGTTGCTGTTCAGCAAACAGGATTTCAGCAGGGTTCAGATATTTAGGGTTGATTGAATAACCGGCTGGAGGAAAATACATTACAAGTCCTGTAGCATTTGATACACCACCCCTTGCAGGTTTACCTGAATGAGTTTCTGCAATAACAGCTTTAGTCAAAGCAGAATTTACAGCTGCTGCTTTTGACTGTAGATCACCTGAAACATTAGCATCTTTTCCCAGTAAACTTAAGAAATGCCCTAAGTCTGCTGAATCACGGTTTTCATAAACTTCAGTTTTTGATCTGGCTGCTACCAGAGAAGGTTTAACTGAAGACATACTTGATACAAGTGAAGTTGAGAATTCATTTAAAGCTGGAACCAAACCTGTTGTTACTGCATTTACATCAACTGCTGAAAGGGTAACTGAGTTTTGTCCCTGACTTCCACCTGGCTCATAAGACTTACCATATGTCTGGACCATAACTTTTGAAAAATCTGCACCTGACATATCAGGTTTTGCACTAAGAGCTTTTAACATAGCATCGTAATCGTTTCCATCACCTGGTTCAGTTTTTTCTGAAGCTACCAGATAATCAACTGTATCTTTTACCTGATAAGCAGCTTCAACGTGAGCCATCAGACAAGCATCAAAATCAAGCATATCAATCTTTTTACCGATATTCTGAACAACTGGGCCTAATATGGGATTCAAATCTTTCATATTCATATGGCCACCGTTATCATCCCATGCAAAACCATTAGTGGTAACATTCCCAGCTTCTTTGGGAGCATTTTTGGGTCTTAAAATTTCCCCGCTTTTTCCATTTCTGAAAAGCCCACTGCCATGATTCCAAACAATAACTCCTGTGTGATCAGCTGGGAAATTTTTTGTTCCCCAATCTAAAAACTTAGCCATAAGTTTAGGGTCACCTGAATCAATTTCGTTATTTGCAGGAATTAAACCAGTATTAGCAATTTTTTCAGAAATGATATTTTTATCATATGATTTATCTGGGGTTATTTCATATACAGCGGAATCACCCTGTTTTGCACCATCAAATAAGACAACTACATTTACATCTGGTGATGAAAGACCAGCTTCCATTTCGTTGATATCATCCAGACCAGCTGTATAAAGATTGTTATCTCCAGCCAAATGAACCAAAAGCGTCCATTTTGTACCATGCTTACTTGCTTTTTTAGCCTGAGCAAGTACATTATTATCCATATTGTCTAAACTTAATTCAGGGTTTAGAGTTGTATTTGCGCCACATGATGTAAGGCTTGCTACAAAGGTTGAGATAAGAGCTAGTGAAGCTGCTCTTTTGACTAAACTTACTTTTTTCATTATTGAAACCTTTCGTTTAACTAAATCGGAATAACTTGATTAAACTAATATTAACATATGATTAAAAATAAGTAAACAGGTTTTTAATATTTTTTTTATATTAGGCAAAAAACGCTTAAGCGAACAAAATTACAACCATAAAAATTAAAGATACAACTTGTATAAAAAAAAGAGTTAAAATGAATTATTGAAATTAATAAGAAAAATATTTTAAAATGCGAAGTCTTTTTTGGTTTAGAAGGGATCTCCGGTTAGAAGATAATACAGGATTATATTATGCTTTACAGGAAAATAATGAAGTAATACCTGTTTTTATTTTTGAAACGGATTTTTTTTATTCTTCAGATACTGGTGCTGCCAAAACTAACTTTTTATGTGATTGTATAAAAGCTTTTGGCAAACAATTAAATGAAATAAATTCAAAATTAATAATCAGAAAAGGTGAGCCTGCCAGTGAACTGAGCAAACTGGCAAGTGAAACTAATGCAAAATGCCTTTATTTTAATAGAGCCTATGAGCCTGGCGAAATTATCAGAGATGAAAAAGTAATTAAAATTTTTGATAATTCAGGTTGTAAGGTAAAAACATATAAAGATTATGTGATTTTTGAAGAAAAAGATTTATTTAAAAAAAACAGAGTTATAACAATTAGTTTTTCAAATTATAAAAAAAGATGGCTTAAGAAATTAAATGAAACTGAACTGCTACTTTTTACCCCATCGGAAAGAGATAAAAAAAAGTTTATTGAAACAGATTGGGAAGTTATAAGCCTAAAATCCCCTGAGCCCCAGGACTATAATTTACTTGTTGAAGGAACATATCCTAAAGGAGGAGAGTCTGAAGCAAGAAAACTGCTTAGTGAATTTTTTAAAGATACAGAAATGCGAAGTGGAGACATTGGTTCACCCATTTTTGATAGCATTTCAAGATTTTCTCCATATCTTAGGTCAGGAAATCTTTCTCCAGTATTATTTCTTTCTAAGGCAAAAAAAAATCTTAACTCAGATTCACTGGAAATTAGAGAAATAGCAAAAAGCTGGGTTGAAAAGATGATTGTAAGAGATTATTATATCCAAAAATTATTAGATCAATCTGAATTTAAAGAACAGATTGAGGATAAAATTGATATCAGGTGGTCTCAGACATATCAGCATTTCTTTACCTGGTGTAATGCTCAAACCGGCTTTCCTATTATAGATGCCTCAATGAATCAGCTGAATACAGAGGGCATACTTCCTGATAAATTAAGAGAAATTACAGCATTATTTTTGATAAAAATTTTAAATGTTGATGAAAAGTGGGGCGAAAAATATTATATGCATAAGCTGGTAGATGGGGAGTTGGCTCTAAATTCAGGATTATGGACCCAGATAAAACAACTTTCCGGCAAAGTTAAATTTAATCCTGAGGTTGAAAGTAAAAATATTGATAAAACGGGAAAATATATCAAAAAATATTTACCTAAGTTGAATAAAGTCCCAGAGCTTTATATTCATGCACCTTATAAAATGCCCACATCTCTCCAGAAAAAATTAGGTTGTATCATTGGTGTTGATTACCCGGAACCAATAATTAAAATTTCACAGTATGATGTTGAACATATAAGGCTTTTACCTCCTAAAGAATCATCCTGAAGCTATTTTTGCGTTATCATATTATAATGAATGATTTTGTTCAGAGAGCATAAGAATAAAAAATGAGAAAAATAATTTTATCATTAATCACTTCTTTTAGTTTTTTAGTAATAGCTGGTTGTGATAACCTTAATATTCCGGTTTCTACCAAATCACCATCACCAACCAGTGAAACACCAAAACAAACGGAAACTGTTCTGATAGAAGGAATAGTGGAAGATCCTACCGGTAAACCTGTAGAAGGAGTAAAAATAGTAGTAAAGGAAGACGATAAAATACTTGGTCAAACAATATCCAATGCTAAAGGTGAATTTAGCATCAAAGTTCCTAAGACTTTTGGTGATTCATATTTTGTCGATGCCAGTAAAAGTTTGCCTGATGGTTCATTAAACCAGACATTGTTGATTCGTACCGGCCAAAAAGCAAATTTTATCGGTGAAGATAAGCTAAAAAAAACTGAAGTGGCTGCAAAACCTGTTCCCGCTCCATAAAATTATATATAAGTGAGGCGATAAGGCTCTGCCTTATCGCCTCACTTGAATTGTAGTAAACTGTATTAGTGTAAATATCTTTATTATCAGGGATAAAATTTTTATCCCTGAAGTACTTTGAGGTGTTAAATGGCTTCTGTAGAAATGGAAAAAAACTATTCCAGTAATAAGTTTGGTTTTATGTTAAAAGAAGAGCATCTGATGCTCCAGGAAACAATCAGAAATTTTGCTGAAAAAGAAATTAAACCTCTTTCAGCAAAGGTAGACGAAGAAAGTTATTTTCCTCAGGAAACTTTTAAAAAATTGGGTGAAATGGGATTTTTGGGCTTACCAATACCTGAAGAATATGGTGGTGTTGGCGCTGATACCATTTCTTATGCCATTGCCGTTGAAGAAATAGGTCGGGCATGTGGCTCAACGGGTCTTTCTTATGCCGCTCATGTATCACTTGGTACATCTCCGTTTTATTTATTTGGAAATGAAGAACAAAAAAAGAAATATCTGCCAAAACTGGCTTCAGGAGAATGGCTTGGTGCCTGGGCTCTAACTGAACCTGGAGCTGGATCTGATGCAGGTGGTCAGAGGACAACTGCGATATCTGATGGTGATAGCTATATAATTAATGGATCAAAAACTTTTATTACCAATGCTCTATATGCAGATTCCTTTATAATCATGGCTATGACAGATAAATCAAGAGGCAAACATGGAATAAGTGCTTTTGTGATGGAAAAGGGTACTCCCGGCTTACGTATTGGAAAAACTGAACATAAAATGGGTATGAGAGGGTCCCCAACCTCACAGATTATTCTTGATGAATGCCGGATTCCCAAAGAAAATATTTTAGGTAAAGAAGGGGAAGGATTTATTCAGGCTCTAAAAACACTTGATGGTGGCCGGATAAGTATCGGGGCATTAGCTCTGGGTATTGCTCAGGCCGCTTTTGACTCAGCCCTAAAGTATTCTATGGAAAGAAAACAGTTTGATGAACCGATTTCCAATTTCCAGTCAATCCAGAATTATCTTGCTACTATGGCTACTGAACTTCATGCTGCCCGCCTGATGATTTATCATTGTGCCTGGATGAAAGATAATAAAATACCTTTTACTAAGGAAAGCGCAATGGCTAAATTATATGCCTCTGAAGTATCAAGTAAAGTTACAAATCTGGCAATTCAGATTCATGGTGGTTATGGATATATAAAGGAATTTCCTGTTGAAAGATATCTTCGGGATGCAAAGCTTACAGAAATAGGAGAAGGAACTTCTGAAATCCAGAAATTGGTTATTGCCAGAAATCTTATTAAAGAAATAAGTTAATAATTTATTTTTTAAATTATAATAATAACAGTAAATTTATTTCTTAATTAATATCTATCCTATAATTCTTGAAATTTAAATTATGATATAATGCTGTTAATAAACTCTAAGAAATAGTAGGTTTAATTTTGTTAATTAATAGTTAATTAAGGAAAAGAGTATTTTTTGTATAATAAATATTTAAGATTTATGCAAAAAATCAGCTATTCAAGTTTCAAAGAATTATGAGTCAGAACTTGAAATATTATATATATATTAATGATGTGGTTCAGGGTCCTCATGATTTAGGTGAAATCAGGAGAATGAACCTAAATGGTGATACCAAAATATGCCCTGAAGGATCCACTGAATGGACTCATTTGGATTCTCTTAGAACCGGTGATCCTTTTAATGATCCCTTTAAAGACTCAACTCCTTCAAGAATCGGCAAATATAATATAATCCATGAAATTGGCAGAGGCGGAATGGGCTCTGTTTACCTTGCTATGGACGAAGTTCTAAATAGAAAAGTAGCAATTAAAGAATTAAAGATTGATGAGCAAAAATTAAAAGATCAGGATTCTTACAGTACTCTGATTAGAAGATTTAAAAAAGAAGCTCAGGTTCTTGCTCAGCTAAACCATAAAAATATTGTTTCTGTTTTTGACATTATTGAGCATAATCAAAATCAGTACATTATTATGGAATACCTGAACGGTAAAAACCTGGAAGAATTATTAAATACCCAGGGAATCTTTTCGGTTGAGCAGGCTATTTCTGTTGTAAGTGATACCTGTCTTGCTCTGGACTATATCCATAAAAAGAATATTATTCATAGAGATGTAAAACCATCAAATATAATAATTCTTGAAGATGGTACAGTCAAATTAACTGATTTTGGAGTTACCAGAGATATGAACTCAGCCACAATGACAAAAGATGGCTCTCTGGTTGGTACTATCGCTTATGCGTCTCCTGAACAGGATTCAAAAGATTTAGATGGCAGATCTGATATCTTCTCTCTGGGAGTTGTGCTTTATGAATTGGTGACAGGTCAAAAACCTTTTACCGGAGATACTATTGCCAGCGTTTTATTAAAAATAGCGACAAAAGATCCTTTAAAACCAAGCGAAATAAACCCCAAAGTTCATAAAATGCTTGAAAAAATAATCCTTAAAGCGATGGCCAAAAGTCTAAGTCAGCGTTATCCAAATGCAATGGATATGTTTAATGAGCTCCAGGTTTATAAGGAAGCGCTTGCCAGTAATAATGTTGCTATTTTATCCGGTGTAAAGGTTAATGAGGCTTTTCTAAATCCGAATGTAAAAGTAGATTCAATCCCTCCCGGTAAAATGCAGGCTAAGGATATAATTAACTCAATACCACCAACACCTAAAACTATTACAGGAGATTTACTAAAACAAAAAGCGACTACTCCTCCAATACCAATGCATACAACCCCTCCTATTTCTATTCCGGCTACACCGCCTGGAAATCATGCACAAAATTTAACAAAACCGCCATTAAATGCACCTGCCGGGTTGAAAGTGGCTAGTCCGCCCAAACAGGGAACAACAACAACTAATGGTGTAAATCCATTAACAAAAAAACCGGCGGATAATGAGCATGATAAAGCTGTGGTAAGTGAATCAAATGAAAATGTTCATGACGAAAGGCTGGAAATAAAGGATCTTGATAAAAGCGAGAGAAATACCCAGGGTAAGCTCAAGCTAAAAAATGCTTCTAAATCTCATGTAGCTGAGCAGATGGCCCAAGACAGAAAGAAAGAAATTATGAGGGTGGCAACCCCCCTTTCATTGTCAATTGTTATTCTTTTAGGATTCTTTTCAGGATTTTTTAACACTCTGGATGCGATAATTTTAGTCTCTACGTTATCTGTTGCTTATTATGATTACCATACTGCTAAAACAAGCTCCTGGCTTTCATTTTTTATTATGATTATGGGTATGGGTGTAGTTTTTTTCTGGCTTAAATTCTTAATTCCAACATTTGAAAACAAATCAATTTCGTCTGGTATTTATTATCTACTTGATTTTTCATTACTTTTGATTTGTTTTATCGGGGCATTTTTTATTCTAAAAGGCCTGGATTTTTTATCTACAAATAAAAATAAGGCTGTCAGACCATTAGGTGGAGTTTTAAAATCTACTTTAGTTTGTTTAAGTGTTATTTTACTTATTAGTGCCTCTAATTTAATTACTGAATCATTTATTCAAAAAGAATTTAGGAACTCAAAAGTAGCACACATTATGACTATTTTTCTTCCTGAAATTAAATTAGGGAAGAAAATTAATATATCTTTTGGTAAATTTGGATTAAAAATAGAAAAATAATTTTATTTAGGAGAATTTATAATGGAAGTCCCGGGTCTTAATCCTCTAAATAATCCATTAAGGCTTGATACTAATCGTATTGTCTCACCAGATTTGCTTCCTGGTAAGGTCGTTGAACAAAAGCCGCAGCAGGCACCGGTACAACCACCGCCAACATTACCCCATCAGGCTCCTAAAACACCAGTTATTACTCAAAATCTGCAAACTTTTTCTAGCCTTCTTTTAGAGATTGGTATTCCCAATACGCCACAAAATAACCAGTTAGCCCAGGTGTTAGCAAATTATGGCCAACCTGTAAATAGTCAGACTATGACTCAGGTTGCCCAGTCATTAGGCCCTTTAATGCAAAAAGGGGTTGCTAATATAGAAGCAGGGGTAATCTTAATGGTAAACCGGATACCTTTAACTCATAATTCGATTGAAGCAGTAAGACAGTTACTTACAGGAGGAGGTTTATCACAAAATTTACTTGGTTTTAGTAAAGAATTGCAAAAATTAATTGAAAATTTTAGTAATAAAGATATTACAAAAGAATTGGCTCAAAAAATAGAACAGAAACAAGCTTTGACCCAGGTTCAGGTTTTAAATAATGAAAATAATTCAGGAGCCCAGCAAATTACCGGGCAGAATGCAGTGGCAACCAGTAAAGATAATATTGAAAGGGCAAAGCCTGATACTACAGCTATTAAAGCAAAAGAAGGAAAAGTTGAGGCGATAAATCCGGCAATGAAAAATCCTTATGAGGAATTTGAAGATGAAACAATATATCGGAAACCGCAGCAGGAATCAAAGGAAAATAAAGAGCAAAACCTGCCTGTAAGAATAGAAGAGAACCTGCCTGTAATTAAAGATCCTCAGGCTGTAATTAATAATATTTCCTCTAAAGCACGTAAATTAAATCAGGACATAATAAATTTATTAACGATTGATATTTTAAAAAATCCTGGTCAGTTTCCTCAGCAGATATCAATGCTAAGGAAATATTTTGCCGAACTGGAAATTGATATTAAAGAGTTTAAAGAAATTCTGGAATCATCATTTCCTGAAATTAAAAATAAAAATCCTGAATCTGAAGATGAAGAAAACATTTTTACTGATTTACTAAAACTAGTATTTGATGATCAGGATGAAAAATTAAGGAATATAAAAAATCCCAAAAACCTGAAAAACAATCCTAATTTTAGTTCTGATTTTGTAAAGGATCTGGCAAGAGTAGCTGAAGAAGTCAGCCTGAATTTTTCTGGCCGGGAATTAATGACAAAAACGAATGATTGTATGTGTTTACCTATTTCTATCCCTTTAAATGGTAAATTCTATAATGTGGAGATGATGATTCAAAGAGAAGATCAATCCAATAAAAAAGCCGAGGTTGGGCAGGTACCGATTAAAATCCAGTTGGCTGTTGAAACTAAAAATATGGGAAAAATTGCGATAGATATCAGAAATCTGAAAAAAGATTTACAGGTAAGCCTGGCAGTAGATAATAATAATATTAAAGAGCATGTCCAGGCTTATCTTAAAAGACTTCAGGATGCTCTGGGAGAGCTGCCTTTTGATGCTAAACCAGTCAGATGTTTTGTCAATCCAAAACCGGATCAAAGCCCCAGTGTTTTACTTCCTGCCAAGTATAAAGTTATGAGTATGAAGCGGATTGAAGGGATTGTTTAATTTTATTGAAAAACAAAATTAGTTAAAATAAATTTCAATGGTACAATTAGTTTTTTCAAAAGTAGATTACCAGAGTAGAAAACAATGAATATTTATGATAAAAAATATGATCGTGTAAGCAAAGTCCTTATACAAACCTATGATAAAGAAATAATTGAACATCTTTTAAATGTTCAGATTAAATCAATTATACCTGTAGACAGAGAAATTAATCTTCCAGAAAAACATATGGATTCCACATTTCATATTAATAATGAATATATTATTAACATTGAATTTCAGACAGAATATGATGAAAATATTGAGCAAAGGCTCCTTCTTTACAGATGTTTGTTAAAGTACAAATATAATAAGCCAGTAAAAAGTGTAATAATTTATTTAAAAGAGAGTTCAAACATAAAATATGAGTATTCAGAAGATAACCAGATAAATTTCAAATTTGATGTGGTGAAGATATGGGAATTAGATTTAGATAGGATATTAGAAGAAAAAATACTTTGTTTAGCTCCATTTATACCAATCATAAAAAAAGATCAAGAATTGATAAAATCAGCCTATAATATAATAATAGAGTCTGAAGCAGAAAATGAAGCAAAAGAAAATTTATTAAATTGTATGCTAGTTTTTTCAACATTAATGTACAGTAAGGAGATAATAAATAAAATGATAGCTCCCATAGAGCAATTTAAGAAAACAGAATTTTTTCAGGAATTAGCACATGATTTAGTTGAGCAGAGTAAAATTGAAGGAGAGAAGATTGGAATTATCAAAGGAGAGAAAGACCTTTTATTAAGACTTTTGACAAAGAAATTTAAAAAAATACCTGAAAACCTTGAATCTGAAATAAATAAAATTGGTAATATTCAGACTATTGAAAAAATAGTCGAATCTATTTTTGAGATTCAAACTCCAGAAGATATTTTTAAGTTTATTCAAAGTTAATCAAATCTTTTTTAATAACCAGGGCCCCACATTGTGGAGAGTTATTTTTATTCTAAATTAATCTATATTGCTTATAAGAATGCTATCAGGAAAATTACACCTGATTGTATAGTCACTACTTTTTACATTGAAAAACAAAATTAGTAAAAAAAACATTGACAGGTAAAATTTAACTGTATATACTAAAAAAGTACTACATTTGTCTCGTTGTCTCGTTGTCTCGTTGTCTCGTTGTCTCGTTGTCTCGTTGTCTCGTTGTCTTTATTGATGTATAAGAAAGAGAAATATAAAAAATGAAGATATTGAAAACC
>CAYRDV010000141.1:0-13974 GCA_964422885.1 uncultured Candidatus Sericytochromatia bacterium | reverse complement strand
CTTCTGGTTCTTCAGCCCAACCATCAGGTGCAACACCAACAGAGCAGCCATCCAGTCCGGCCGCAACTCCAACAGCGACAACTTCACCAGCATCAGGCGGTGGAGGGGGAGGAGGTACACCAACTCCGACTGTTTCACCATCATTCACAAGCGGTTCATCAGGTACATCGATAGGTGGCTCTGTTAGTTCCGATAATGTAGGAATTGGTGGAACTGTAGGAGCTGATACTCCTGGTATAGGTGGTACAATTGGTGGCGAACCTTAGGTAGGAATTAAGAAGGATTCTGGACGTTGCCAGAATGACCTAATATCTTAGTCAGTCATTCCTGCTTGTCGGGAATCTTTCCCAAAAATTATTAGTATTGAATTCATGTTAATTTAAGCAAATTTTCACATGCCCGGTTTAAAGCTTCGTCTTTTTTAGCAAAGCAAAACCGGGCATAATTATTTCCTGTTTGATCGTGAAAAAACTCATTTCCCGGTACAGATGCTATGCCACTTTTATCTAAAAGATACATTGCCTTGTCTTTACTGGTTTTACCGGGAAGTCGCCCAATATCAGCAAGAATATAATATGCCCCTTTGGGAGAATGTACGGCAAAGCCAGCCTGGTTAAGAGCATTACAGAGTTTATCCCTTTTCTCTTTTAGTTCTGTTTTAATATTTTGATAATAGTCTTTAGTTAATGTTTCTATTCCTTTTGCCACTCCAATCTGAAACGGAGTGGGGCTGCAAACATAAACCAGATCATTTATTGTCTTAATTTTTCTGGCAACATTATCATCAGTGCTTACACAATATCCTATTCTCCAGCCAGTAATACTAAAAGTTTTTGAGTAACTGGAAATGGTAATTGTTTTTTCTCTCAGACTTTCAAAACTTCCCGGGCTGATATGTTGTAATTCATCAAAAATAAAATATTCATATACTTCATCAGTAAAAATTATCAGGTTATGAAGCAAACAAAATTTTTCCAGTTCTTTTAATTCTATTTCCGAAAATACTTTACCACAGGGGTTTGCAGGAGTATTAATAATTATAGCTTTAGTCTTACTTGAAACCTTTATTTCATCAAGAGAATAATTCCATTCTGGAGGATGCATTTTAATATATCTGGGAACAACGCCCATAGTTTTTAAAGTATTTACATGATAACTGTAAAAAGGTTCAAAAATAAGGACTTCATCGCCAGGTTCCAGTAATACCCTTGCTGCCGTGTAAAATCCGCCTGTTGCACCATTAGAAATAATAATGTTTTTTTCCGGATCTGTTTTTATATTATTAAAGTTCAAAAGCTTTTGGGAAACGGCTTCTCTTAGTTCTTTTATACCATCAGCCCTGGAATAAGTATTAAAACCATTTTTTATTGCTTCAATTGCCCCTGACTGGACGACATGAGGTGTTTCAAGATCACAGATACCCTGTGCCAGATTAATTCCTTTTACTTTTTCACACTCAATAGTCATTGCCCGAATTTCTGAAATATCTGCAACCATAGACAAACCCTCTAACTCCAATATCTCATAAGAATGTACCACAGATTGAACAGATAAAGACAGTGATTAACATACCGCCAGGGTATTCCCAAAGGTCACAGATAAGAATTAAATAAAAATTTTAAAATTAATTTTTTCCTTGTGTAAAAATTTAAGTGGCAAGGCACTAAAGCACCTTGTTAAAAATAAGTTTATTACCTAATCTTGGACTAAAGCCCATTGTTAGATAGTAAAATACTATCACTGATTTTTTTACACTACCAATTTTTTTATATCTGTAAAAATCTGAGTTTAATCTGTTAGCATCTGTAGTTATTATTTAATGGACCAAAAGGACTGAATGTTTTGTATGATGAATTACATAGTTACTTACACTCCCTAATAAGAAACCTTTGGTAAATCCAAGTCCTCTGCTACCCATTATTATTAAATCAAATTTATTTTTTTCCGCTGTATCAACAATTAAATAACCCTGGTTTCCAACCAGCATTAACTTTTTAACTGTTAATCCGTTATGTTCTATTTTATTTGCAGAATTATCCAGGATCTTTTGAGCATGTTTTTTTAGTTCTTCATCGATATTTGCCAGGATTTCAGCACTGTATTCGAAACCTGTAATTGGTATAGGTAATTCATATACATGTAAAACTGTTACTTCAGCTCCAAATTTTTTGCCAATTTCACTGGCATAATCTAATGCCTTGTTTGATATTTCAGAACCATCAACCGGGACTAATATATTTTTAATTGTTTCCATTTTTTTATCCTCCAATTAATATTTTAATGAATCTGATTTAAACTTTGCCTTTTAACATTCGGTTCCAGTATAGAAATGGCAACCCATAAACCTTTAAAAGCCACATGCTGTAACGCTCTTTTGTCATATCAAAAGGAAAACTTGGTTTGGGTTTGCTATTATAATCAAACTCTGCAAGAATTACTTTTCCATAATCAGTAACAACCGGACAAGCAGTATATCCATCATATTTGATAAAGTTATCTTCATCATTACCTTTTATTACTTCAGAAAGGTTATGTGCCAGTATGGGCACTTCCTTCCTTACTGCGGCCCCTGTTTTATTTGAAGAACTACCGATGACATCACCAAGACCAAAAATATTTTTATAATCCAGATGCTGTAAAGTAAATTTATTTACCCTTAGCCAACCTTTATTTGGTCCTTCGTTGTAGGCTAAAGGGCTTTTTCGGATAAAATCCGGGGCACTCATAGGCGGGACAACATGTAATAAATCGTATTTGATAACCTCTTCAACTTCTTCAAATTCAAAACTTCCATTTACTTCTTTCTTCTTTTTTAATAAAAAAACCGCTTCCTTTTTATCAGGACGGATTTCAATTAATGTGTGATTAAATCTGGTAGTAATTCCTTTTTTATCTACTACTTTTTCAATAGTTTGCCTATATCCTTCAATACCAAATATTTTATTACCAGGACTGGTATAAATAATTTCAGAAATATTTCTTAATCCTTTTTTACGAATATAGGAGTCAAACAGATACATTATTTTCTGTCCTGCGCCACCACATTTAACTGGAGTATTAGGAAAAGTAAAGATTGCTGTGCCACCGCTGAAATTTTGAAACATTTCCCAGGTTTTCTTTGCTGATTCAAGGGTATAGATACTACAAATGCCATTTTTTCCAAGTTCATTATCCAACCCTTTTATTTTATTAAAGTTTAGTTGTAAGCCTGGAGCTACTATCAGGTAATCATATTTTATAACCTTATCTGAGGTTAAAAGGTAATTGCTTTCAGGAAAAATTTCTGTAACAGAATCCTTTATCCATGTTACATTTTTAGGTATTAAGTTTTTTTCTGCTCTGACAGTATCATCAGGATTATATGCCCCACCGCCAACAAGTGTCCAGGCTGGTTGGTAAAAATGGTACTCAGATGGCTCTATTATTGTTATATCAGGTAATTTAAGCTCATTACTAAGTTTTGAAGCAATACTCAATCCGGCGGTACCACCGCCAATGATTACGATTTTTGAAAACAAGTTAAGATAATTTTCTTTTTCCATTTCTTTTTCTTTAGCTCTTTTATTTTTCAGATAAGTTAATCCCAAGGCGGTTGCAAATATTGTTGCGCTTATACAAAGTAGCAATGATTTTTTCTTCATTTAAATTCTCAGCATTTTAAATTTCCCATATTTTATAATAAATAAAATCAGACTAATATTTAATGATTATTAACAGGTAAAAAACTGATATATATCAACTTTGTTAATGATGAAAGTTTATAAGAAATATTTTTATATATTGAAAAAATCTGGATGTTGTTTTAAATTACATAAGTTGGAATTTTAATTTTTAGGAGAAAGCATTGCGTTATTCAAATATTTATCCCAAAACAAGGAAAGAAGAGCCCAAATCAGTGGTTTCACCAGGAACTAAACTGTTGATAAGAAGCGGTTTTATTGAACAAATCAGTAGCGGTTTATGGGCAATGTCGATCCTTGGCCTTTTGGTAAAAAGAAATATTGAAAATATTGTTCGTGATGAAATGAATAAATCAGGAGCAGTAGAAATCGAATTTCCGATCTTACAACCAAAAGAACTTTGGGAAGAATCAGGAAGATGGTCAAAATATATTGAAGCAGGAATTGCTTTCAAATTAAAAGATCGAAAAGATTTGGAGTATTTTTTGGCCCCTACCGCCGAAGAAGTTGTCACCAGTTTTCGCCGGAAAAATCTACGTTCTTACCGTGATTTACCCATGAATCTCTGGCAGATGAATACCAAGTTCAGAGATGAAATGAGGCCAAGACAGGGTTTAATCAGGGGTCGTGAATTTATTATGAAAGATGCTTATTCATTTGATGAAAATGATCAGGGAATGGCTGAAACTTTTGCAAAAATGGATATTGCTTATAATAAAATTTTTAAAAGATGTTCACTTGAATTTATTAAAGTTGAAGCTGATAGCGGAGCGATAGGCGGTAATAACAGCGCTGAATTTATGGCCTTAACCAATATAGGTGAAGATACGCTTCTTTATTGCCCAAAATGTAATTATGGCGGAAACCAGGAAAAAGCATCAGCTCATTTTCCTGAATATCCTGAAATTGATTATGCTGCAATCCAGGAACTGGAAACACCAGAGATAAAAACAGTAGATGATTTGGTGAAATTTACCAATATTCCTGCCGATAAAATGATTAAAACCATAGTTCTGGTAGTAGACGAAAAACCTGTAGTTGTATCTTTAAGAGGGGACCTGGAAATCAGTGAAACCAAGCTGATGAATATTTTGGGTGGCAGTAAAGTTGAACACGCCTCACCGGAAACAGTTTTTGAAGTAACCAAAGCACCTGTAGGATTTGCTGGGCCAGTTGGTTTGTACAAAAAAACTCCATTTACCTATCTGATAGATGTTTCAGCAAAGGGGTTAAGGAACTTTTTATGTGGTGGTAATAAAAGAGATATTCACTATATTAATGTAAATTTTGGAAAAGATGTGCAGGAACCAGAAACCTACCATGATGTATCCAAAGCAGTATCCGGTCAGCAATGTTCATCATGTAAAGAAGGTATTCTGGATACATTACAGGGAATCGAAGTAGGTCATATTTTCCAGTTAGGTCAGGCTTATTCTACACCGATGAATGCAAAATTTATAAACCGTGAAGGAAAAGAAGAATTTTTCTGGATGGGTTGTTATGGTATAGGGATTTCCAGAATAGTCCAGACCATTGCTGAACAATCGTATGATGAAAGAGGTATAATCTGGCCGATGAGTGTTGCTCCTTTTCAGGCCATTGTTTTACCAGTAAATACAAAATACCATCTTGATGATGCCATAGAAATTTACAATGATTTATTACAATCCGGCTTAAAAATTTTAATTGATGATTCAGATACCAGGATTGGTGAAAAATTTGCCAATGCAGAGCTGTTGGGAATACCTGTGCAGATTGTATTGGGTAAATCATGGGAAAACAATAAAAAGCTGGAAGTCCGGTGGAGAGATTATAAAAATTATGATGCTCAGATTTTTACCATTGCCAAGCCCAATTCCTTACCAGGATGTGAAATGACTCTGGGTGAGCTAAAGGATTTTCTTGGTAAATGTTAACTATATTGATGTCTGGAAAGGTAAAGATGGAAGGTTAACTGAAAATTGGGTACAAATGGATAATATGAGTCTGATGCAGCAGTTAGGTGTAGTACCGGGACATTAATAAGAATTTTAGCCACGGATTTGCACAGATAAAAAATTAATTTTTAAAATATTTCTTATAAGTGTTTATCTGTGGCTTAACTTAAAATTATGAGGCGAAAGCTAAGATTTCAGCTAAATATTTATCCCATTTCATCCGGGATGTATTAATTTTTAGTGTTGGTAATGATGTCAGTTTTAAACAATCAATTCGCCTTTGCTGAGAAACTTTATATGCTTCCATTGCTTTTTCAACTGAACCCCAGTAAGCAATAGTATCATCTGTCCAGGTTGTATTCTGCATATCAACTCTTTTGAGAGCACGTTCTTCAAATAAATTTTGATCGTAATGCAGCAATATCATTTTGAAATTATTTTCAGAAAGTTTTTTATCAATTTCCCGATAAAATTCCCAATCTGGCATAAATACAAAATAGGACAAGTGAAACCTTTCCAGTAAAATATTCTTTTCGCTGATATCAGTTTCACTAAGTACTTTTTTTAGGCGTAAACATCTCTGAAAATCATTTAAATGAGCTTTTTCCAGATCTTCTATCAGCTCACCAAAAGTTTCTTCCTCATAGATTATTTTTAAGTTTTGGTTTAAATTTTCAAAATGTTTTTTTAGAGCTGAAACTAGATGAGTTTTACCAGCGCCTGTAAGACCTTCGATAATTATTTTCATAATTCCATCCTTGATGGTTCTGTTATATGACAAAACAAATTTTCTTTAATTAGTAATTCTATTTGTTCAGGTGTAAAAATCATAATTTCTTTTTCATAAAAATCTCTTATTTCTCTTAAATCGCCTGACATAACAACATCACGGGATTTTAAGTGAACCAGCAAAGTGCTGTAATTTGTATTAAAGTGTTGACCAGAAAAATTTCCCAGTGTTTGGTATTTTTTTAGAAAATGTTTAAACCCACAACAGGGATAATGAAGTATCAGTGGAAAATTTTCTGCTTTCATTGAATCCGTATAGAAAAAATGAGTTCCCGAGGCTCTTAAGCCTTTAATCACCCTGGCAGCCGATTTACCATTTGCATATTGGAAAAAGAAATTTGCTTTATTTTTAGTTAAACTTTCACTTTTTTCCTTTTCTTCTGGAGACAGCAAATAAAAATTTTTTTTAAAAAGAGTAATATGTCTAAAAAAATTATTTATCTCAAATTTTTCAGGAACTGCTTCATAATTAAAATATGAAATACTTTTGACTCCTTTTTCAATTAAATCCTGAAAATGTTCTTTTACAGACTGTTTGGGGGAATAAAATAATTCATCAATATCAATATGCAATAGCCAGTCTAATTTCATCTCCATAGCAAGGTGTAAAGCCACATCGGTATTTAAAACCTGCCTGGCTTCAACTTCCTGGTCTCTGAAATAATACATAAGCTCATATTGTGGAGACATTTTCCAAAGATTTTTAAGTGAATCATCATTCCTAATAACAGTTACTTTTTCAAATTTTTCAGCTTTTCTGATTGATTTATCATTAGGGTTATCAAAAAACAGAAAGATATGCTCAAATCCAATTGCCAGATGATATTTAATAAAAAACACAAGAATATCTTCTGCATTGATTAAAGTTGTTGCTATTGATACTTTTGGATACATATTAAAGGCCCCGAAGCCCCTAAAGGGATTCTATTTTTTCGAAAGTAGTTCTGCCAAATGATAAAGCATCCGTGTTCCAACGCCCGTTCCACCCTCTTTTGGAATATAAGGATTTTTCATATACATCGCAATACTTTCACCAATCCAGGCTGTACCAGCTATATCAAGATGGACCCAGGGAATATCACCAACAAATTCTTTTAAAAATATTGCTGCTGTGATTGAACCGGCAGCCCGACCACCAGAATTTTCCAAATCAGCAATATCACTCTTTATCTGGGCTTTGTATTCATCAAACAAAGGTAAAGGCCATACTTTTTCACCGGAGATATCACCAGATTTTCTCACCAGGCTCAGCAATTCCTCATTATTAGTCATTGCCCCTGAACAGAAATGTCCAAGAGCCATAACAATAGCTCCGGTGAGGGTGGCAATATCGATTAGGTAATCAATTTTTTTATACTTCCTGATGTATGTCAGAGCATCTGCTAAAATAAGCCGCCCTTCTGCATCGGTATTTAATATTTCTATTGTTTTACCTTCCATAGAGGTAATTACATCTCCTACTTTATAGGAATTTGCATCCATCAGGTTTTCGGTTAATGGCATCACACCTACTACATTTATCGGCAATTTTTGCTTTGAAATAGCTTTCATTGCTCCCAGGACTGCAGCAGCTCCTGCCATATCACAATGCATTCTAAACATAGAATCTGCTGGTTTTAGGCTTAACCCACCACTGTCAAAAGTAACTCCTTTACCTACAAGGCCAAGAGTTTTTCCATCTTCTTTGCCACCATTGTATTCCATAATTACAAACCGGGGAGGTTCAATACTTCCGGCATTAACTGCCAGTAAAGCATTCAACCCGGCATCTTTTATTTCTTCTTTACCCAAAACTGTAATTTTAATATTATTCTCAGTAGAAACTCTTAATGCTTCTTTGGCAAAAGCATCTGGTGTAAGAAAATTGGCTGGTTCATTAACCAAATCACGGGCAAGATTAGTTGCATCTGATAAAATTCTGCCCTTCTCTGTCCCTTTGGATATTTCATCAAGTTTAGCGGGATCTTTTACAGCAATAACCAGTTCTTCTATTGTTTTATAACTTTTTTGTTCACCACTATGATGTTTTTTAAACTTATACAAACCAAGGTTTATTCCTTCTATAATGGCACAAGCACTTTCCTCAGAGGTTGTTCCCCAATCCTGAAAACCCTCAGCAACAGCCATCTGAGATACATTAATTCTTCTAATATTTCTGGCCGCTACAGCCATCACAGCTCTTAGTCTTTCCAGTGTGAAGTCTTTTCTTTTACCAAGACCCATAATTAAAATTCTTTCAGCCTTAAAACCATCAGTGTGAAGGATAGTAAACTCTTTATATCTGCCAGTAACTTCTTTTGAACTGAATAATTTTTTTAATTTTTCAGTTATTTTAGAGGCAAATGTATCAAAAAGCTCAATACTTTCATTTTCACCTTCAAAAACAGTAAGAACCATAGCTTTAGCATTAATTTCATCAAGTGGTTTAGATATAATTTCTATTTTCATTTTTCATCTCCTTTTGTGATTATTAATTTTACAATAGAATCATTGGTTAATGTTAGAATTTAGATTTTAAAAATAGTATTGAATTAAAAGTTTTTGTTTAGCTTAAATCCTATTAAGTAAAGAGTCATTAATAATTTTACCGTCTTTCATCTGTATCTGGCGTTTACAGTAATTAGCAATATCCTGTTCATGAGTAACAATAATAATAGTTCGTCCTTCTGAGTTTAATTTCCCAAGAATAGCCATAATTTCTACAGATGTTTTACTATCTAGAGCACCTGTCGGTTCATCTGCAAGAATTATCGCCGGGTTTGTCACTATTGCCCTGGCAATTGCCACCCTTTGCCTTTGCCCTCCTGAAAGCTGATTAGGCTGATGATCCATTCTTTCACCCAGCCCAACATCCTCAAGTGCCTTTGCTGCTATTTGGCGGGTATTTTTTTTTCCTCCATATAATAAAGGTAATTCAACATTTTCCAGCGCAGACATTCGGGGTAAAAGATTAAAAGTCTGAAAAACAAAACCTATAAACTTATTTCTTATTTCTGCAAGTTCATCTTTATTTAATTTTGAAACATCATTTCCTGAAAGAAAATATTTTCCTGAATCAGGTCTGTCAAGACAACCAATAATATTCATCAGAGTAGATTTTCCACTTCCTGATGCTCCTGTAATAGCAACCATTTCCTTTTCATAAACATCAAAGTTTAAATCATCAAGAGCATTTATAGTGTTTCCACCTAAAGTATATTTTTTTTCCAGATTTTCAGTTTTAATTATTACTTGTTCCATCAAAATCAAGACCTAACATTTTAATAATACCTAGTGTTCTAAATTATAAGCTAATACACAATTGTATAAAAAGTGTGTAATTTGATTTAAACAAAGGTAAAGATTAAAATTTTTTTTGTTTGATATAATGTAAAAACCATATTCAAAAAGCAAAGGATATAGTATGCCTATTAAATTTACAAAGCTTACATTGATTACTCTTGCGACTATATATTTTTCTTCATGTGCTTCATCCGTTAAAGATATTAAGGAAGATAACGGATCTTCCCATATTAAGGAAATTTCTTTTGAAGAATTGAGCATACCTAAAACCAAACAGGAGAAAATATCTCTAAGAATTTCCCCATCAGCAAAAGTTACTTATGATAATGGCGATGTAAAATCATTCCCTTTAAGTTATCAGGTAGTTTTCAGGCCAGGAGACATGATAGATGGTAAGGCAATTGGCACACTTTTTAACCAGAAAGGAGAACCTTTAAAGGATGAAAATGGTAAACCTGATATAAATAACAGTACTGATGGTGAATCAATTATTGAAAAAAATGGCAATTTCTATTTGTATAACCATTTTGAAACTTATCCAGGAGCTATTTATATTACTAATCTTGAAAAACAACCAAATGGACAACTTAAGCCTGTAAAAACAATGAATGCAGATTTTTCTGATGTTGGCGGTACGATGATAAACTGTGCAAGTTCAGTAACTCCCTGGAATACCCATTTATCATCAGAAGAAGATTATTATTTTGATGGAACCAAATTTGATAATAAGACCCAAAAGTATGTATCTGACCATATAAACTTATGCAAAATTGATAGTGCAAATAAAATCACTGATACAAAAAAATATTTTTGCCATGTTACAAAACAGATAAGAGAAAAATATTTAAGCGATCCAAATAGTTTTACTCCATATAATTATGGATATATCGTTGAAGTTAATGAGAAGGGAAAGGTAAAAAATGGCCTGAAACATTTTGTTATGGGTAAAGGTAGCCCTGAAATGGCCTTTATTCTTCCTGATCGAAAAACCGCATATATAACTGATGACGGTGATTACAGAGGGTTTTATTTATTTGTTGCGGATAAAGCAGATGATTTATCTGCCGGAACTTTATATATGGCAGGTTGGGAACAAACCAGTGCAGAAAATGACGGAACAGCAAATTTAAAATGGATAAAACTTGGACATGGAACAAATAGCCAGGTAAAAAACATTATTGATAGAAAACCCTATTTTACTGATATTTTTGATGTTAATGATTCAGAAACCTGTAATGGTGAAGGATTTAAAATGGTAAAAGCAGGAGATCCTGACCCCATGTGTATAAGGGTAAAAGATGGAACAAACGGCTCATTAATAAATACAAATATCTTTAAATCATCTGAAGAAGTAAGAATGGCAGCAGCCTTTTTGGAAACAAGGAAGTACGGTGTTTATCTTGGAGCTACAGCAGAATTCAGAAAAGAGGAAGGTGTAACTTATGATCCCGACAGAAATGCTATTTATCTGGCGATGAGTGAAATTAACAAATCAATGGAAGATAATTATAAAAAGAATGAGCCGCAAAATCATGTAAGATTACCCTTAAATGCCTGTGGCACAGTTTATAAAGTAGATTTGGGAAATGGTAAAGATGTTGGTGGTGAAAAGATTTCCAGTAAATATGTAGGTAAAACTATGAGTGCTTTAGTTTCTGGTAAACCAATAAAAACGGGTGATCAGGGTTCAGATGAAAACTATTGTCATCCCAATTATATTGCCAACCCAGATAACATTAACTATATAGCCAAAGACATACTGATGATAGCAGAGGATACACATGGACATCCAAATGCCAATGCCTGGGCCTATAATATAAAAAATAAAACCCTGACAAGGATTATGACTGCCCCTACAGGAGCGGAGTTTAGTGGTGTATTTACTCATCTGGCTTCAGGTAAAAGGCATTATATATTTGTAGTAGCTCAACATCCTTTTAATAATGATAGTTATAATACTGAAGGTAAACAGGTTGATGTAGATATTCTGAAATCTGCAACAGCAGAAGAGAAAAGATCATATATAGGTTATATACATGGTCTTCCTGCACTTAATAAGTGAGGAGGAAGTGAGGCAGCAAGCAAGCTTGCTTGTGAGGTGGCAATGAATTGCCTGTGAGGAGGAAGTAAAATAAAAGAAGTGAGAAAGTGAGGGGGAAGTGAGGCGATAAGCAAGCTTATCTGTGAGGAGGAAGGAAGTATTAATCTGATGTTTTTATTCTCACTCCTCACCTTTCACTTTTCATCAGTCACAAAGTGACTATCTTACTTCTTCCTCACTAGTTACGAAGTAACGGCCTCACTAGGACAGCATTTGCTGTCTGACCTCACTGAACGCAGTGGCCTCACTTTTATCTCATTGCTTTACATTAATTAAGATTTAATTAAGAAAAAGTTAAATTTAGGTATTGACTCTTAACTTTATATGATTTAAAATAAATATTACAGTGAAGGAACGAAACAGTCAGACCGAGGGTAAAAAGCTTGACCGAACCAGTTACCGGCAAGTAAAAAGCTCAAAGTTGATATGTATTAGGAAAAGAGAAAGCCTCAACTGTTCACACGAATAACTGGCAGGAAGTAATCTACCCAGGTAGATTAAATTTAAAGCCTGATTACCTGAGAGATTTCAGGAAGTGTGAGGCTCGAACAGTTATCTTGGGTAATAATTTTAAGAAAAGATAGCTGATGGGCAAAGGTCTGTTGGATAGCAGTCCTGGTAGGAAGGGAAAATATCTGCCAAAAGTCAAAAAGCAAAACAACGCTAAGATGAATATCAGATTTAAAAAGCAGAAATTGCCTTTAGGCAGTTTCTGCTAAGTTTAAAAGTACAATACTACCCCAAATTTCTTTTTACAATTTCACTTAAAGTTTTACCATCAGCCATTCCGGGATATTTTTCATTAAATGCTTTAATTGATTTTCCCATATCTTTTACGGTAGCAAAATTATTTTCAGCAATAAGTTCTTTTACTCTTGTTTCAATATCAGCTTCTGATAACTGTTTAGGAAGATATGATTCAATAATATTTAATTCACAGGTTTCTGCATCAACCAAATCCTGGCGATTACCCTGCTGATACATATCAATTGATTGTTTACGTTCTTTTGCCAGTTTGGTTAGAATGGACATTACTTCAGCATCAGAAACCTGTTTGGAAATATCTTTTTTCTGGGCTTCAATAATTTTTGCCCGGATATTTCTTAATGCACTGGTCAGTTTTTCATCCTTACTTTTCATAGCATTTTTTAGTGCTTCGCTAATTTCATCAGTTAACATATTTTTTCCCTTTTCTATAATTAAAATGTTCCATAAGAATTTACCACAGATTTTCACAGATATAAAAAATTAATTTAAAAAATTTTATTTAATTCTCATTTGTGTTACTCTGTGTCTTTATCTGAGTAATCTGTGGTTTAATATTTTTTGATATAAGTTTCTTAAAATAGGCAATATATTGATTTTCATAAATAATAAATTCTATTTTTTCAGCCTTATCACTAAAAAAAATATCACAGGCATTTTTTACTCCGGGTAAAGTTGCAGCAGTGTAATCATCAATAACAGCAATTCCTCCTTCAGGCATCCTGGGATAGAGCATTTCCAGACTATAAAGAATTGAAGAATAAAAATCACCATCCAGATAGGCAAAACAAACCTTATCAGGTAGCTCTTTTTCAAGAGTCGCTTCAAACCAACCCTGATGAATAAATGGTAATTTCACTTTCAAAGAAGAAAAATTTCTAATAAAGTTATCTTTTGTAGTTGAACAAGACCCCTTTGCAAAAGTTGTTCCTTTATCCTGATTACTTAATTCAGGTAATCCCTCAAATGAATCATATACATGAAATTCTTTGGCTGATTTAAAATGTTCCAATAATTTTTGAATCATAATAGAAGTATTACCATTGTAACATCCAAGCTCGGTTATATCTCCAGCAATATTTTCAGTCAGAACAGATATTAATAAATCAAATGTGCCTTTCAGCTTATTTTGGCCGGACATAATGTTTTCGAGGCCATTAGAAAAAGATTTCTGAGCATTTTCAAAATCATTTAGTTTTAAATAACATTCAGCTAAAAGCAATAATACAGATTTATGAAATGTATTTTTATATTGTCTGTATTTTAATAAAAAAGATAAATAATGAGTTGCCAGAGAACCATATTGTTCGTTCTTGCTCTCAAAAATCTCACCTAGAGCCAATAAATTATTTAAAATATAATTTTGATTGGCATTTATCTTTTCAAAAAGATTGATCAGGAAATAAAGTTTATTGGAAGA
>CAYRDV010000140.1:0-14020 GCA_964422885.1 uncultured Candidatus Sericytochromatia bacterium | reverse complement strand
ATTTATCACGTATAATTACTTAAAATTATTTTTGTTGCTCTAAAAAAATGAAAAATACAGAAATTAAACAAGCGTTGGAAATATTAAAAGAAGCAGTTAAAAAGTGGAAACAACCAATTGTTGGAGCAATGGGGAAAGATCCATACAAAATACTAATTGCCACTATTCTTAGTCTTAGAACCAAAGATGCCACTACCGAAGCGGCAAGTAACAGGTTATTTGCTATAGCCGATACACCCAAAAAGATGGTTAGAACAGAAATAGAAGATATCGAAAAAGCTATTTTTCCTGTTGGTTTTTATAAAAGAAAAGCAATAAATATCCAGGAAATCAGTAAAACAATCTTAGATAAGTATGAAGGCAATGTACCTGATGAACTGGAAGAACTTCTAACTTTAAAAGGGGTTGGCAGGAAAACAGCCAATCTGACAATTACTTTAGGATATAATAAACCAGGAATTTGTGTGGATATACATGTGCATAGAATCTGCAACAGGTGGGGCTATGTAGAAACAAAAGACCCGGAAAAGACAGAATTTGCCCTTAGAGATAAATTGCCTATTGAACATTGGATTGAAATCAATGATTTACTGGTCTGTTTTGGTCAAAACCTTTGTACACCTATTTCACCACATTGCAGTATCTGCCCGGTTTATCAGTTTTGTGACAGGGTAGGTGTAACTACTTCAAGATAAGTGAGGCCACTTCGTTCAGTGAGGTCAGACAGCTAAAGCTGTCCTAGTGAGGCCCCAAAACAAAGTTTTGGTAGTGAGGGGGAAGGAAGATAAAGAACGAATGGGTAGTGTATGGGTAATTCTAGAATTATTCACTCTTTTACTTCCTCATCACAGGTAACTTGTTTACCGCCTCACAAGCAAGCTTGCTTGCTGCCTCACTTCCACCTCACTTCTTACTCTTTTCATGCTATATTATAAAAAAATAAATATATGGAAATAAGACAGTGAATAATGAAACAGAAGTGCTTTTGGAAAAATTCAAAGCAGGTCGTATCAGAGCGCTTGGCAAAGCAATAACGATAATAGAAAACAGGTATCCTGAATCAAAATTTTTACTTGAAAATTTGAATAATCTTACCGGGAAAGCACATATAATAGGTTTTACGGGTTCGCCAGGAGCCGGGAAAAGTTCATTAATTGATTCACTGGTAAGTCATATCCGAAAAAATAGTCTTAAAGTAGGAATCATTGCAGTCGATCCCAGCAGCCCCTTTACAGGTGGAGCAATACTTGGCGACAGAATCAGAATGACCCAGCATTCAATAGATAAAGGAGTGTTTATCAGGAGTATGGCAAACAGGGGAAGAAGCGGTGGTCTGGGAATCGCCACCAGGGAAACAATCAAACTGATGGATGCATTTGGTTTTGATGTAATTATTGTAGAAACTGTAGGAACAGGTCAGACAGAAGTAGATATTATCAAAACAGCAGACTCTATAGTTGTTGTCCTTAATCCTGAAGCAGGTGATGATATTCAGGCTATAAAAGCAGGTATCATGGAAATTGCCGATATCTTTGTTATCAATAAATCTGATTTACCGGGGGCGAATAAAGCACGTTTAAATATTGAAATGGCGGTCCATGAAAGCAGTCAACAAGGCCAATGGGTAATACCTGTTTTACCTACTTCATCTTTTAAAGAACAGGGTATCGAAACATTATGGGAAAAAATAATAGAACACCGGGAATATTTAAAAACCTCAAAAGAACTTGAGAAAAGAAGGTTCAGACAGCTAAGAGAAGAAATAATATCGCTTCTGGAAGATAAAATAAAACACTATTTAGAGGTAAAATTAAAAGAGGCTGAGCTTATTAATGTAATAAAAAAAGCAAATGATAAAAATATTACCTCCCGTGAGGCGGTAGAAGAAATATTCAGAAGGTTATGAATAAATTTTGAAAATTATACTGACTCACAAAAATACTGACTTTGATGCTCTGGCATCTCTGGTTGCAGCCCACAAGCTATACCCGGATGCAATACCGATACTTGGATATCTTCAGAATCGCCGGGTTCATGAATTTGTAAGACTCCATAAAGATGCCTTTAACCTAAAATCACCAAAAGATATTAATTGGGAAAATGTTACCGATATAATCCTGGTTGATTTTCAGGAATTATCAAGAGCAGATGGTCTTGAAAACAAAGACCTCTCAGATAAAAACATAAATTGGACAATCTATGATCACCATCCTGAGCAAACAATGGAAGTAACTCCTGTCTATGCGGAAATAAAAGAAACAGGCTCAACTACAGGAATGTTGGTTAAACATCTTAAAGAAAAAGGTATAAAGCCAACTTTTCTTGAAGCAACACTAATGGCTATTGGTATACATGCTGATACCGGGCATATGACTTTCCCTAATACTAAGGTTGATGATGTCCTTGCAGTTGCCTGGTTACTGGAAAATAATGCAGATCTTAATATCATTGCTGAATACACAAGCTTTAGTCTTCTTGATGAACAAACAGAGCTAATGAATAAACTGATAGAGCGTATTGAAACACATGAATATGGTAAAACAAAAGCTCTGTTTTCAACGTATGAAACAGATAATTATGTTTCCGACTTATCAGTTATTACATATAAAATCTCCGAGTTTTATAATGCTGATCTGGTTTTTATTGCTGTTAAAATGAAAAAATGGAGCTATATCATAGGCCAGTCAATAACTTCAGATTATAATATCTTACAATTTATGTCTGACTTTGAGCCAAAAGGTCATAAACAAGCCGCTTTTGCTAAAACGAAAGCACAGGCTCCGAAAGATATAATTGATAATATAAAAGAAAAATTAAAAACAATACACGATTCAAGAATAACTGCTAGTGAAATAATGAGTACTCCTGTCAGAACCCTCACAAAAAATACTACCGTAGAAACAGCCCAAAGGTTAATGTTACGCTATGGACATAATGGGTTTGTAGTTATAGAGGGTGATACCGTAGAAGGAATAGTTTCACGCCGGGATATTGAAAAAGCAATTCACCATAAAATGAATAATTCACTAGTTAAAGATATTATGAGTAATTATCTGGTGACAATTAATGCAGATACTCCTTTTGATGAAATTGAGAAATTAATGATAGAAAATAATATGGGCCGTTTTCCGGTAATTGAAAAGGGAAAACTTGTAGGTATAGTGACAAGAACAGATATCCTTAAAGCTATTTATCATAAAGATATTAATGAAAAGAATTTTTCACTGGATTGGGAATTACCAAAAACCAATATTAGCCTTTCAAATAAAATGAAAAATTATTTCAGCAGGCAGGGAATGGAATTTTTAATATTATCCGGTAAAGTCGCAGATGAATTAGGATATAAGGCATATCTGGTAGGTGGAGGAGTCCGGGATCTTATCCTGGGAAATAATCAGGATGTTGATATAGATATAGTCATTGAAGGTGATGGGATTAAGTTTGCCCACAAAATAGCTGATAAGTTTAATGTAGAAGTTATTGCTCACGAAAAATATGGTACAGCCAAAATTAAAATGCCAGAAGGAACGGTTGATATAGCAACAGCCAGGACAGAGTTTTATGAATACCCCGCAGCAAATCCTTTTGTTGATTTTAGTACTATCAGGCAGGATCTTTATCGCCGTGATTTTACAATAAATGCCCTGGCAATTCATCTTAATATAGAGTCTTTTGGGAATATACTGGATTTTTTTAATGGTTATAAAGATATAATACATAAATATTTAAGAATATTGCATAATTTGAGTTTTATTGAAGATCCAAATAGAATACTCAGAGCAGTCAGGCTTGAAAGAAAATTGGGTTTTAAAATAGAAAAAGCCACTGAGGAATTGGCAATTACAGCAATGAATACAGGCAAATTTGATTACTTTATCAATGACAGAATGAAAACTGAAATAAAAATACTTTTTACAAATAAATATAATTCTAACTTAAATATTAAAAGGTTATTTGAAATTAATGCTATTAGGTTTATCTCACCAGATCTTGATTATCCAAAAATTGAAAATAAATTAAAAAGACTGGCAAGATATATTGGTATTTTTAAAAGGGTTTCTCTTAAACCTCTTAAAGAATGGGTTTTGTATATGTCTTTATTACTTAATGAAATCAAGGATAATAAATACTACGAAAAAATGCTTAATCAGCTTAGATTTGATAAGGAAGAAATAAAAGTATTAAAAATGACTAAAGAGTTACCTGAGATGCTTGAAAAAGTTAACTGGCATGAAATTCCTGATTCTGATATTTATTACTTTTGGAATAAATACCCTGATGAGGTAATAATTTATGCAATTGCCACCACTAATATTAAACTTATTAAGAAAGCAATATATAAATATGCAACAAAATTAAAAGATATTCAGATTGAAGTAAATGGCAGTTACCTAAAAAAGATTGGAATAAAAGAAGGTCGGGTAATAGGTGATATTTTAGAGAGTGTACTTCTGGCTAAACTTAATGGTAAAGTAATTTATAAAGAAGATGAATATAATTATGTTCAAAATTTAATTAAAGCTGAGTAGGTTTACTGATATGGACGAAGCAACATTACCGCATTATACAAATCATCGGGAACGCCTGAAAAAGAGGTTTAAAACATCAGGAAGGAAAGGGCTTTCAGATTATGAAATACTTGAATTATTGCTTACATATGCCATACCTAGAAAAGATGTTAAACCATTAGCCAAAGAACTAATTAATAAATACGGTAGCTTTAAAAAAGTATTTGATGAACCTCTCGATAACCTGGAATCACTTAAAGGAATGGGCTCCCACAGTTCTTTACTTATAAAGCTGGTAAAAGAATGTATGGTTCAATACCTGGAGCCGGATACCGAAGAAAAGGTTGTACTTTCTTCTCCTGAAGCTGTCAGTGAATTTCTCAGAGAAGAAATAAATCTTTATTCTGAAGAAAATTTACATGCTTACCTTAGAGCTGAACTGGGCCATCAACATAGAGAATTCTTTATGATACTTTGTCTCAATAGCTCAAATCAACTAATACATAAACAGGTTTTGTTTGCCGGGACTATTGATCAGGCACAGGTTTACCCACGAGAGATTTTAAAAATAGCAATATTAAAAAATGCAGCTGCAATTATCTTGGTTCATAATCATCCTTCTGGTAATAGTAAACCTTCTGAAGATGATATTATTCTTACCAAAAGGCTGGAAAATATTTCCAAAGAATTTGGTTTACGAATTCATGATCATATCGTAGTATCAAAGGATTGTGCCTTTAGTATCCGGGCTAATCGCCTTTTGGATTAAATAAGGTTTGTAGATATATTAATTTCCGGTTTAATATTTTTAATATTTGACATAAACATAATTTTCTGATTATCAAAACTTGATAAGCCAGGAATTACAGTTCTTCGAAGAAAAAGGGAATAAATAATAAATGGTAATGAAAAACTAAAACACACGGCTATTCACACTTATCATTATGGTTCCAAAAAACAAGATCCATTTTAAAATGATATCTAATTTTTATAAAAATGATATTTTTTTTCTTAAGCAGTATATAATACTTAATTAAGTAAAGGGGTTAAAAATGTGTGAAATAAACATAGAAAAAAAATATAAACATCCGCCTTTAATAGAAGCATTATTTGAGTTTAGACCTAATAAGCAGATTAATCTCGATTTTATTTTACTGGCAGATTTATATAAGGAGCTATCTAAAGATTTCCCCATTAAGGAAAACCTTTCATTACGCCAAATTCAAATACAGCTTGATAACTCAAACTTAGAACAGATCCAAAAAGTTAATAAAATAATTAGGCTATATAGTGAAGACAGAGCATCTCTTATACAACTTTCTGATGAGTTTTTTACAGTTCACCAGTTAAAACCTTATTCTGGATGGGAAAAGTTTAAGGAGATGATAGACAAGGCTTTTGGAATTTATAAAAATATTGTTAAACCGACAGGGGCATCTAATTTCTCTTTAAAATTTGTAAATCAAGTTAGTTTTAAAGATGGGACAATAAAATTAGAAGATTATTTCTCTTTTTTTATACATACTCCAAATAACGAACGAATGATGCAGAATTTTTTAGTAAAGTCAGATTTCATTTATGAAGAAAAGGACGTTTTAACTGTAATTAGTAAATCAATAGAACCAAATAGGGAAGAAGGGAATAAAATAGCGATTTTATTTGATTTGCAGTATACAAGCAATGAAGTAGATATTAAAGGGTATGATTCTTATTTGGTAAAAGCCCATAAGAATATACTAGAATATTTTGAAAATTCAATCACGGAAAAAAGTAGAACCGAGTTATTTGAGGAGGAAAAATAAGTGTCTTCAACTGTAATAGAACACCGAGGTAACATTAGAATAGTTGATACAGATAATATATCTATTACTTCGTTAGGTAATCAAAATCAAAGAAAAGTAACTGAGCAAAAAATTCAGAAGGCTGCTGTCCCCGTTTCAACTATAAATTATTTAAATAGCCTTTATTCATATATTGTAGAGCCTGGTGAAGAGGTTTCTTTTACAAAACAGATTTTTGAGACGAGTGTTACTTCATTTGCCAAACCTATAGAACAAGCTGAAAGGTTGCCTGATGTGAAAACAGAAAAACTAAAAACTAAAAAAATAATCTCACTCTCTGAAGGTTTTGCTCTACTTGAAGAATCCTATAAGAACTTTAACCAAAAGTGGGAGAAATATAGAGAGAAAGAAGCTTATTTGGATATTGAAGATATAGAGTAATGTAATGATTTATGAGTTTACTTTCTCAGATTCAACAATTCGACAAGGGGATATTTTTTATCCTTTGCCAAAACTTTACACTGGTTTAAACAAACTATTCAAATTTAATAATGCTAACGAGTTGGAAGAGACAACTTGGGAGAATGAAAAAGATACTATACCTTTTAATACTATTACAAGAGTAGAGACCACATGGGGAATTGTTGCCTCACAAGACTGCGATGCAGCACGTTCTCCGTCAATTTCTTTCTTTAAGATTGATACTTTAGAATCCATTTCTAAACCCCAACTTCCATCAAACCCTGAAAAAGCAATTAAAACATTATTGAAAAAGTGCAGGGAAGCAAACAAATGGTTTTATTTACCCATTGATCAAACTATAGGTTTTCATGAAAGAATGGCTATTGATTTTCAAAATATATTTCAAATTGAATCTGAGTTTTTAACTAATAACATTCATTTCCTACGAAAAGGTCGTCTTAATGCTGAAGCTGACGAACATTACAGAGAGAGCATTGCACAATTTTTCAGACGTTACCCCTATGATGAATGGTATCCGTTAAGTAAAGATGAGTTTGAATTATATAGTAAAAGCTCTGATGAACATATTGAACCGCGCAATTGGCAAAAGTAATTTTGATTATACTGAACCCTATGATTTTATGGTTGATAAAGATAAAACCCCTGAAGAAAAAAATATAGTATCACAAAGGCCCATTTAAATGTTTAAAAATACTTTATATTGGATAAATAATAACTCAAATGGAACTTTTTCTACTAAATTATGAAGAAGCTTAATAAATTCCTATAATTATATTGGTAATGAGGCACTACTTGTTGCAGAGTCTAAAAATGAGCCTCAACTTAGATTGCCTTTCCTAGACAAAACTTACACAATACAAACAATAAAAGACAAACTCGATCCTGTAAGTTATCCTAACTAGTTATAATCAAATGACAAATATAGAAAAATGCTTTAAAAAAATAATTTCTTTTGAAGAAAGTAATTATTTTTCATGCATAGCTTATAGTTCTGATGGTAGGCATATTGCCTCATTTGTCCCAAGTGGCGGAGGAAATGTTGAAGATGATTATTATATTATAAAGATTTGGGATACAACTACAGGAAAATTATTTAGAACAATAATTGAAAGAACTTCTTATACAAGAAATTTAGCATTTATAAAAAACAAAAATTATTTGGTATATATTAATTTTAACTTAGATAAAAATGAGCGGATTTATAACATTAAAATAATCGACTATTTTTCTGGAAATGAAATTATATCACTTCAAAACTATAATCCTCAATATATAGCATGTAGTCCTGATGGGCAAAGATTAGCCTTTATTAATAAGGAAATTTCACTTTCTGAAAGTTTATTTGATATACATACTATAAGAGTTTTGGATACAAGCACATGGAATGAAATAAAAAAGTATGATTTCGTAAATATAGCTAACTTTGATAGTCTTACTTATAGTGAAAATAGCCAATACCTGTATTTTACTGATTCTAATAATTTAATAATTGATACATTTACAGATAAAAAAGTTTTTATTTCAAATGAATTTGACACTCTTCCAGGCTCACGAATTGCTTTAAGTTCTGATTTAAAGTTAATTGCATCTAGTTATCAAGGTGAACTTGATACTGAAGATATCAATATTTGGGGTTTTAACAGTGGAAAATTATTGAAAACTGTAAATGACGAACCTATTTACGGTGATCCGATTAATTATCCATTTTATTGTATGTCATTTAGTATTGATAATGAATACATTGTGGCAATAATAGAAGGGAATTTAAAAGTATTTGAAATAAAATCTGGAAAAATTATTAAAAGATTAGCATCTGGAGAAATCTTTGCTTTTAGTCCTAATGGAAAATACATTGCTATGGAGTCTGTTGGGAGTGGGAATGAGCTTTCTATTTTTGAATTTAATTTTGATTAAAATATGAAAATAATAATAAATACCCTGAAGATTTGAAGGCTCTTTATGAAGATGCAATTAAAAAAAATTATTGGTTGGAAATGATAAATCCGATAACCAAAAACACAGGCATAGGTATTTGTGAAAACGGAGGAGCAGTCATGGATTATAAAAATAAACCTTTGGGTTGCAAAGGTTTTGTATTACTTGATATATCTGATGATAAAACAAAATATAAAATTTACGGATGTAATAATGAAAATGTTTTGGAAAAAGAAATTATTCCAAATGAATGAGTTAAATGTGATGGCTGAAAATTATAATTGCTGATGTAAGTATTTGATTAAAGAATATAATTTTTGGTAATAATGCTCTACAAAATGAGAATTTGTGTAGACCTAAAACAAGCACCAGTCTATAATAAAAATTACATATTGCACAAAATTATGGTTTACGTATTCATGATCATATCGTAGTATCAAAGGATTGTGCCTTTAGTATCCGGGCTAATAGATTACTTGACTAAGAAATTTTTGTAAATTTGACTTTACTTCTGAATGATTTAAAAAATCAAGGCGATAGCTTAAGTAATTAAATAGTTTAAAATCTTGTTTCTCTAATTTTATAGATAAGATTACTATCAGCAATATTTAAAATTTTAAAGTACAAATGTCCAAAAAAAAATTATTAAAAATACTGAAAAATACAAGTACCTGGAATGATTTAGAAAAAGCTCTGACTGATTCCCAAGAAAATATAAACAAGTTGTTTGAGGTCTTTGTAAAATATTATTTTTTGTCCGCCCCATCAGTAAAAGGTGATTATAAAAATGCCTGGCTTTATGATGAGATACCAAATGACATCAAGAAAAAACTTTCGCTTAAACCCTTTAAAGATTATGTTTCATTACTGCTGGAAAATAAAAAGGGTGAGTTTACTATTGTCAAATGTATCTTTAAAACTAATTATGATGGCACAAATATTGACAATGAAATTAAAAACATTAATCAATTACCTACTATCGTTTTTACCAATATTGAGAATCTAAAAATTAATTTATCAGATAAAGTTAGCATTATCGGAAAATCAGCTTTACAGGAATTGAGTAAAGTATCTTTAGCTTCAATAAGCTCATATCTAAAATCAGATCCTGAAGCATCACAAAAAAACTTTCGCCAGTCAATTGCAATTTACAAATATAGCTGGAAAGCGATTAAACTTGTTTGGGAAACAAATAAAAATTTAACTCTGGTACTTGGGTTTCTCACTCTTATTGCCGGTATCTTACCTGCTGTAATGGCCTATACAGGCAAGTTGATTATTGATTCTGTGATTGCGGCAGCAAAATCAGGAACTCAGGAAGATTTATGGGCTGCAATTGGGTTTCTTGGCCTTGAAGCAGCAGTAATAGTTCTACTGGACGGTTGCAGAAGAGGGTTGAATGTTTTCCAATCTTTATTACGGGCTTTACTTGGTCAGAAAGTAAATGTTTTAATTTTAGAAAAAGCTCTAAAACTTGAATTAAGTCATTTTGAAAATTCCGAATTTTATGACAAAATGACCAGAGCCAGGCGTGAAGCATCAAGTAGACCTCTAAGCCTTGTAAACAGGACATTTAATATCATTCAAAGCATTATTTCATTAGTCGCATATGGTGGATTATTAATTAATTTTTCATTATGGGCAGTAATAGTACTAATACTTACCGCAATTCCTTCTTTTATTGCTGAAACAAGGTTTGCTGGTCAGGCATTCCGTTTATTTAGCTGGAGATCTCCTGAAACACGTGAGCAAATGTATCTGGAAACCCTTATTGCCAGAGAAGACCATGCAAAAGAAGTAAAATTATATCAGCTTGGTAAAATGATGCTTGATCGCTATAAAGAAATCTTTGAAAGGCTTTATGCTGAAGATAGAAACCTTACTATAAAAAGAGGTTTTTGGGGTTATATGCTTGGTTTACTAAGTACAGTTGCTTTTTATGGAGCTTATGCCTGGATTGTAATCGAAACTATTAAGGGTTTACTGTCTCTTGGTGAAATGACAATGTATCTTACAGTTTTCAGACAAGGTCAGGCAACATTATCAGGAATGTTAAGTTCTATCGGGGGTATGTACGAAGATAATCTTTATTTATCAGGGCTTTATGAATTCCTTGAGCAGGAAATACCTTTTTCCAAAGGAAACAAGCTCACAGGTCTTTTAAAAAATGAGGGAATTCATTTTGAAAATGTTACTTTCACTTATCCTGGCAGTTCTAAACAAGCCCTTAAAAATGTAAATTTATATATAAAACCAGGTGAAAAACTAGCCATAGTTGGTGGTAATGGCTCCGGTAAAACAACTCTGATAAAACTGCTTACCAGGCTATATGAACCTGATTCAGGAAAAATCTTACTTGATGGGCAAGAACTAAAAGACTGGGATATAAATGCTTTGCATAAGAGGATCGGCGTAATCTTTCAGAATTTTGTCCATTATCAGTTTACTGTCGGTGAAAATATTGGTGTTGGTGATGTAGATCATGCCGATGATGAAGAAAAATGGGAAAGTGCAGCAGAAAAGGGAATGGCTATGCCTTTTATCCAGGATTTACCTGGTGGATTTAAGACACAACTGGGGAACTGGTTTAGAGGTGGTCAGGAGTTATCTCTTGGTCAATGGCAAAAAGTAGCTCTTTCCAGAGCATTTATGAGAGAGAGTGCAGATATTCTTGTTTTGGATGAACCAACCTCAGCAATGGATGCTGAAGCAGAAGTGATGATTTTTGAGCATTTCAGAGCTTTAACTCAGGAACAGATGGTAATTCTCATTTCTCACCGCTTTTCTACTGTTCGGATGGCAGATAAAATTGCTGTAATGGAAAAAGGAGAAATAAAGGAATATGGTACTCATAATGAGTTATTAAGTGCCAATGGACGTTATGCTCATTTATTCACTATTCAGGCTGCCGGGTATCAGTAACTATATACCAAAGCAAATTATAGTAATAAAAATATGTTTTTCACAACAAGGTCCTTGGTTCTTTGAGTAGTGCAATGGACTAAAGCCCATTGTTCAGGCCTTGCCTGATAGTGAAATTCTTTATTCTATCTAACTATAGTTTCTTATAATACCCATTTTCCAGGATGACAACTGCATCATAAAGATCTAATTGAGCAGAAAATTCAATATCTTTTTCAAATCCTTTTCCTTTAAGCTCTACACCACTTTCACAATTTAAAATAATTTCCTTAATATTATCCTTTGAATTTAGAAACGCTGATTCACAAACCAGTGCTTCAGCAGATTTACCAAAATCAAGGTATGATAATATTGCTCCTGCTCCCAAATAATCTTCAACAGCAAACCTTAAATCTCCATCTTCATTTGAAAAATTAAACCTTTCTCCGCAAGCAATAATTGTTAGATTTAAATTTGTATTGGTGATTAATTCAGAAATTTTTTCTGCAGTCGCTTTGGCATTTATTAAAGCACCAGCAAAAACATATTCTGCTGTAGAAGCATAACCAGTACAGGTAGAACCATTGGGTGAGGGTAAGACAATGCTTTCATTATAATTAACTGATAAAAAAGTTAAGGGTGATAAGGAATATTTACCCTTACCAGGAACATCATTACGCCCCACAGCTACAGTACCACCAAAATTTTTAGCCATTAAAGCAGCATTTTCTTTTTTTGAACAGGGATAAATCCTGCCTCCCTTATTTACAGCAGTAATTACTGAGCTGGAAAAACTTAAAACATCAACAATGATAATGATATCTTTCCGGTTTACTGCTCTTAAAGTACCGCCATAACCCCAATCTATATGACATTTGTAATTTTTCTTTTCAAAGGTAATCATTTTTATATCTATATTTAACTCAAAAATAACTAATCAATAAATCCATAATAACAAAACCTTAAGTTTATTTTGTTAAAGTAAAGATAGAATTAATTATTATTTAAAATGGAATTTTTAAATTTTTTATGCATGTAGGTACTGAAAAAGGATTAACAGTAAACGAGCCTAACAATATATTGGACTCGTTAAGGCTCCATGGCAAAAAAGATTCAGAAAACACCAAAAATCCTGATTTAAAAACACTTCTTATTACTTCCGAAACAGACAATTTTAACAGTTCATCCCTTTCCACTGTTGGAGTAGTACCAATAAATGAAAATTTATTATTTGAGACAGAAAATCCTAGCGAAGATATAACTCCAGAAAGAAAAAAATTTAAAGCAAAAGAAGCCTATCAGGTTATTAATGGGACAAAAACAGTAATAGCTGTAGTTGGAGGCATTGCGAAACTTTCTAACAATGATAGTCTTAATGATTTATTAGAATCGTCAGATGGTGCTCTTTCTGCTTCGAAAGGCCTTGTAGAGCTAAAAGACAATATACATAATCAAAGTGAAAATAAGACAAAAACAGTTATGAGTTCAATCTCGCAGGTGGCAAATGGTGTAGGTGGAGTGCTAAATGCAGTTAATATCCCTGAAGCAGAAATTTTAACCCTTACTGGCAGAGTGGTAGGTCTTGGTGCTGATGGGCAGAATCTTTCAGAAAATATCGATAAGAAAAACCCCAGAGGAATAATCGGCACATCTGTTTCAATCGCCAGGGGAGCATGGGGAACTATCGTCAGTGGGGTTGGGGTAACAAAAATTGGAGCAAATCTAGGAGCAAAATTTGGTCTGGTAAGTACTCAAACAGTTGCAAAAATATCCAGTTCAGCAGATAAGGTAAATAAATTTGCTGATAAAGTTGCTATACCGTTCGCAGTTGCAAGTACTGGTCTTACTCTCTGGGATTGGCAAAAATCAAATGGAAAAATAAATGACAAAGAAAAAGAATTAGTTAAATTAATTCAAGAGAACAAAAATGTCAAAATTAATCCTAAAGTTCTAAAAAGAAATACTTTTGAAAAAAGAGAAAATTACCTAAAAAATGAGGTTAAGATTTTAAAAACAAACTCAAAAATATTAGGTATATCATTTGGTATATCCGCAGTATCAACTACAGCCCTGATTGCTTCTGTTGCCTTCCCCATTACCGCACCAATCGCTGGTCCGATTGCTTTGGGAGGAAGTGTGGCCGGTTCTGTTGTAAATACATTGGCAGATGATAAAACAAGAAAATCCATCAAAGAAACTTATCACTTGGCATTAAATAAGTATAATAACCTGTTGGGAAAAGCAGAAAAGCTAATCTTTAGTTCACGGCTATCCCACCAAAAAGCATAAGAAGTGAGGAGGAAGTGAGGTCACAAACTTCGTTTGTTAAGTGAGGCGGTAAACAAGTTTACCTGTGAGGCGGCAATGAATTTGCCTGTGAGTAAGAAGTAAAGAAGTGAAAAGAAGATTTAT
>CAYRDV010000139.1:0-14047 GCA_964422885.1 uncultured Candidatus Sericytochromatia bacterium | reverse complement strand
CTGACACTCTTGGCTATCAGGAAGTTAAACGGATTCAGGTAATTTTTCAGCTTTTATTAATTTTCGGGAAATTTCCAGGTTGAGTTCTAAAGCCTCATTTTGAGTTAACCCAAGATAATTAGATTTAAAATTTTTTTCCAGTTCTTCAATATTTATTCTGTTAAAACCATATTTTAATAAAAAACTAAGGTATCTTAAATCATTTTCTGAATTGTATAATTTTACATATGTTTCAAATTTATAGTGCTGAAGTTCGGGAAATCCTTTACTATAATTTATTATTTTAAAAGGCAGATATTCTTCTGAAGAAATATTGTTCTGATTAGAAGTAACTGAGGGGCTATCCCTGTAAAAAATTCGTTGTTCATAACATATTTCATTATCATTTTTAAGGCCACTTGTTGCTTTAGTTTCTACTAGAACATAGTTTGTTGATGTGGTTATTTTATCCAGATTTGAATAAAAATTTGCTTCAGGAATTTCTTCTGGTTTTAGGCATAAAATAAAATCTGTATTTATATTTTTAAAAACTTCTTCAAGAGAATCAAGAAGCTGATTATTTTTTAAATGAAGAAAACTGCTATGGAACAGTCTTGTCTGTTCCATAGCAAAATATTTTGGATAAAGTAATAGTATATTTAAACCACAATCAAGTATTGGGTTTTTTGATAAAAGCTCTTCATGATAGATATTTTCTACAAAAAATACCAGAGTTAAATTTTTATCATTTGCTAAGCTCATTTATAAAAATAATTATAATTCTAAGTGATTAATTACTTCTGAATCTTTCACTCTGGTATTATTATTTTCATCTATTAAATTATCATCTTTGTTATCAGTTGTTTTTTTTATTACCTGTTTCCATCCTAAACGTGGTCTTTTAGTGCGCTCAACAACATCACCATCAATTTTCATTTTTACCCCCTTGTAAATATAAATAATTGTTTAAAGAACAATATTAATTTGTGTTTTAGTTTCCTATATTAATAATAGCCTGAATAGTTATTATTAAACAACAGAAAAGTTAAAGGTTATTTTAACACTAATAATTTAAAGCACAATTAATATTTTATAAAAAATTTTTCTTCTATAATGAATATACGCATGTAAACATTGGAAAAGTAATTTTGTATTTTGAGAATCTTAGATGAAGCATGATTTTGTTCACTGCCACCTGCATTCAGAGTTTTCACTATTAGATGGGGCCAGTAAAGTAAAAGATATTGTCGGATCTGTTGCTGAAAAAGGTATGACTGCCGTCTCTCTTACTGATCATGGGGTGATGTATGGAGCAATTGATTTTTATAAAAAAGCAAAAGAAGCTGGTATAAAACCTCTTATTGGCTGTGAAATGTATGTTGCCCCTAAAGGAAGGCTTGATAAAACATTTAAAGGAAATAACCATTTAATCCTGATTGCTCAAAATGAAAAAGGTTATAAAAATCTTGTAAAGCTGGTTAGCATTGGCTTTGTTGAAGGGTTTTATTATAAGCCAAGAGTTGATCATGAAGTTCTTGCTCAATATTCTGAAGGACTGATCGCACTATCTGCCTGTCTTGGTGGCGAAGTTGCCGCTGCCTTATTAAGAGATAATTATGATCTGGCAAGGAAGGCTGCTTCTTTTTATAAAGAGGCTTTTGGAGATAATTACTATATTGAAATCCAGGATCACGGCCAATCTGAACAAAGACGGGTAAATCCAAGTATGCTTAAATTAGCCAGAGATATGGATATAAAAGTGGCTGCGACTAATGACTCTCATTACACCCGCCGGGAAGATGCCCTGGCAAGGGAAGTGTTAACCTGTATTCAGGATGGTAGAAAACTGGAAGAAAAAAAATACCAGCAGGAAGGACAGGAACATTATATTAAATCAGCAGAAGAAATGTATCAGGTATTTCATGAAATTCCCGAAGTTTTAAAACATACAGTAGAAATTGCTGAAAAGTGTCATCTGAATATTAGCATGGGTAAATCAATACTCCCACATTTCCCTTTACCTCCAGGTCATACAGCCGAATCATATCTGCAAAAAATTTCTATGGAAGGTCTTAAAGACAGGTATAAGGAATTAACTCCTCAGATTAACAAACGCTATTATTATGAGCTTGATATTATCAATAAAATGGGCTTTGCAGCGTACTTTCTGATTGTTTGGGATTATATCAATTATGCCAGAAAAAAGGGGATCCAGGTTGGGCCGGGAAGAGGTTCCGCAGCAGGCTCACTGGTTGCTTTTACACTGGGAATTACTGATATTGATCCACTTCCTTACAATTTGCTTTTTGAAAGGTTTTTAAACCCGGAAAGGATTTCTATGCCTGACGTTGATACTGACTTTTGTATAGACAGAAGGGGTGAGGTAATTCAATACGTCACAGAAAAATATGGTGCTACCAATGTTAGTCAGATAGTAACTCTTGGAACATTGGGAGCAAAACAGGTAATAAGAGATGTTTCCAAAGTTCTGGGTTATTCTGTCTCCGAATCCGAAAAATTATCAAAAATGATTCCCAAAGGAGTAAGTATAAAACTAAAGGATTCATTGGCAGATGGCATGGAATTAAAAAAAGAATGTGAAATAAATCCTAAAACAAAGGAAATAGTTGACATTTCTCTTAAACTTGAAGGATTAGCCAGGCATTCAAGTGTACATGCCGCAGGAGTAGTTATTTCCAAAGATCCACTTGATACTATTGTTCCTCTTCAAAAATCAAATGATGGCCAGATTATAGCTCAGTACCAAATGACTGAACTGGAAAAATTGGGTCTTTTGAAAATGGATTTTCTTGGTTTGAGAAACCTGACAATGATTGCCAGTACTCTTGATATAATGGATAAAACAAGAGGTTTTAGACCTGATTTAAATAAAATACCATTTGATGAACCAAAAACTTATGAATTATTAGCTTCTGGAGCAACAGTTGGTGTATTCCAGTTAGAATCTTCAGGAATGCAAAAACTGGTAAAAGATCTTGAACCAAACGTATTTGAAGAAATAATCGCTTTAATTGCCCTTTACCGTCCTGGTCCTCTTGGAAGTGGAATGGTTAAAGAGTTTGTTGAAAGAAAACATGGAAGAGCCGTAATTACTTATCCACATCCAACTATTGAAGCTATTTTAAAAGATACCTATGGGTTAATCGTTTATCAGGAGCAGATTATGCAAATTTCTCAAATCATTGCTGGTTATACACTTGGCCAGGCAGATCTGTTGAGAAAAGCGATGGGTAAAAAACAGCTTGACGAAATGCTCAAACAGCGCCAAACCTTTTTAAACGGAGCTGCTAAAAATGGTATCGCTTCTGAGTTGGCTTCTGAATTATTTGATACTATGGAAAAATTTGCCGAATATGGCTTTAATAAATCACATAGTGCCGCTTATGCTGTTGTTACCTACAGAACAGCATATTTAAAAGCTAACTATCCTATCGAATATATGAGTGCCCTTATTTCCAGTGTAATGAATAATCCTGATAAAGTTCCGATTTATACGGCTGAATGCAGAAGAATGGGTATAAAAATACTTCAGCCTGATGTATGTACCAGTGAAAATGGTTTTAGTGTTTATCAGGAATCAATTCTTTTTGGTCTTAAGGCCGTTAAGGGTGTTGGCGAAAATGTCATTGCTGCAATTGTCGAAAGCCGGGAAAAAGATGGTAAATTCAAATCACTGTATGACTTTTGTAAAAGGGTAAATTCAAATGTCTTAAACAGGAAAGCTGTAGAATCTCTGATCAAAGCCGGAGCTTTTGACTCAATTAATAACAACAGAAAACAGTTACTGGAAGGTATGGAAGAATCCTATTCCAGTGCAGTCCGAAAACAAAAGGATGAATTAGCTGGCCAGACTTCTCTGTTTGGGCTGGTAATGGAACAGGATAATACATATGATGAGGCCCCTATCTTACCCAATGTTATTCCTTTTACCGAAGAAGAAAACTTAAATGCTGAAAAGCAGGTTCTTGGTCTTTATGTATCCGGGCACCCTCTTGATAAATACAGCACTCAGCTTGAGCGGTTTTGTACCCAGAGTACAAGTGAGTTGCCTGAACTGGGAGATGGGATTAGCATTACGATTGGTGGGATGATCAATAATTGCCGGACAATGCTTACACGAAAAATGGATACAATGGCTGTTTTTACTCTCGAAGATTTGACCGGAACTATTGAAGTCGTTACTTATCCGGACGCATGGAATAAATACAAAGAGCTATTAATCAGTGATAATAAAATATTACTTCATGGTAAGTTAAATGCTAAAGATGAGGAAGCAAAAGTAATTTTATCTTCTGTAACCCTTCTATCATCAATACCTTACCTTGAAATTAAAATTCCGGAAGATACAAGTATGTTAAAATTAGTTTCGATGCGTTCAATTTTGCAGGAAGTTCCGGGAGATACACCGGTAATATTAAATTACTTGAGTTCTAATATTGAAATAATTACCGGGAAGGAATACTGGGTAGCATTTAAGGATGATTTAGCAAACAGGTTAAAACAGATGTTTGGAGATGAAAATGTTAATTTGTTAGAATAGGTCAGACCTTAGTTTAAAGAAAGGGTTTTTATGCTTGCACTTGGATTTACTAAAAAGATAGAGACTATTAATAAAATATTAGCAATAATTGATAGTTCTAATATTAATGAGCTTAATAATGAATTAATAAGCTCTGAAGAGAAACATTTTTCTTTAATTGAAAAATATTTTAATGAAATTAAAAGCAATAAAGAAAATGGTAACAAAAATAGTGTTTTAGAAGAACTAAATAAAATAAGTCCTTTATCAAATAATTTTTTTAAAAAATATTATCGTTCTATGGTCAGAGCTAATGCGAATCTGGAAATACTACTTCACTCACTGGCAAAAGAAGATATTGAAATGCTTAGTATCGATCAGTTGATAGCAGTTTGCAAACAAATAGAAGATTATATGTTTAATATTGGTGATAATGATGCTTTTTCAGTAAAAAATCTGCATACACTTAAAGATTATCTCAACTCATACTTAAAAATATCGAATAATTTAAATATTTCCAAGGATGTATACTCTTCTTTGCTATTATTAAAAAAAATACCTGAAGGCTATAAAGATTTTGAAATTACTTTTAATACAGTTGATGATGGAATAGAGGATTTTTCTTCCAGGTTATTGGCAATAAAGTTATTATATGAGGTAATGCTAAGGCTGAATAATCTTACTGAAAGCAGTGATAACCGCCTGATAATACTAAAGACAGAAAAAGAAGATATTGAATATTATAAAATTGCCGGGCTTACTAACCTGATTAGTGATATGTATTATCTGATTAAAGAATGGGCAAAAGAATTTATCAGCAGTAATTTAGCTGATGATAAAGAAGTCTTAAAATTAAATAATATGAAGAATCTGGAGACAAAAATAAAATCTCTTGTTGAAAGAAATCAGATAAATTCAATTACCGGAGAAAAATATCTGGATGTAATTAAAAAGTCCCTTAAAAATTTACAAATTGAAAAATGTAATAGTATAGAGCTTTATTCTGAAAATATAGCTATTTCCAGAGGGATAAAATCATCTGTTGCTGAAAATGCTGAACCTGTTATAGAGCAGGAAGTTTCAAAATATCAGGCTATGGCTCCTGATAAAACATTTAATGAACAGGTTGCTATTAGTAAAGAAAATGACACTATGAAGAAAATAGAGAACTCTATTTTGCTTAACTCAACTTCTCCACCTGTAGATCAAAAATCGGCAGAAGCAATGCTTACCAAGGGAATTACCCTTATGTCACTTAAGCGGTACTCAGAGGCAATTTCCTTTTTTGATCAGGCAATAGAAGTAAAAGTAAATTATGCTGAAGCTTATAACTATAAAGCAAATGCGTATATCCAATCCAGCCGTTTTTCCGATGCAATTAAACTTACTGATAAGGCAATTTCTTTAAAGCCTGACTTTAAAGATGCATATTTAAATAAAGGCACTGCGCTTTTTTCGATCAGGAAACATGAAGATGCTCTTACTCAATACAAAAAAACTATTGAGATTGATCCTAACTATGCAGAAGGATATTTTAATCTTGGAAGTTGCTATATGATGATTGATGGAAAGAAACCAGAAGCTATTGATGCTTTTACCAAAGCAATTGAGATTTCACCAAACTATGCTGGAGCTTATTATAACAGGGCATGTGCCTATGCTTCACTTAAAGATATTGATAATTGCATAAAAGATTTAGATCATGCCGTAAAACTGGATAGAAATTTTAAAAATATGCTTAAATTTGATGCTGATTTCAGTACACTTCAGGAATACCCAAAATTTAAAAGTTTAATATCCTAAATAAGGTTTAAATATGGGAACTTTAACTGAAAACTATCATATTATCAAAGAGCTAGGCAGAGGTGGAATGGGAGCTGTCTATCTGGCGAATGATAAGCGGCTTGACCGAATGGTTGCAATAAAGATGCTGAAACTAAACCAGGGTTTTAGTATCGAGCAGGTTTCAGAAATTATTGCCCGTTTTCAGAAAGAAGCCAGGGCAATAGCGAAGCTTTCACATCCAAATGTTGTTGGAATCCACGATATAGGTGAAGATAATGACCAACATTATATGGTTATGGAATTTCTTGAGGGGAAATCAATTGGTGGCCTGCTTGATGAAGAAGGTTCATTACCAATCGAACTTTGCCTGAATATTACTATCCAGATGTGTAAAGCTCTTTCTTATGTGCATCAAAATTCTATAGTTCACAGAGATATTAAACCAGATAATATTATTCTTACCAAAAATGAGATTGCTAAACTTACTGATTTTGGAATTGCTCAGAATGATACGGATCAAATGAGATTAACCCAGGATGGTGCTATTTTAGGAAGTATTATGTATATTTCGCCGGAACAATTAAGAAACTCAAAAGATGTAGATAACAGAGCTGATATTTATTCCTATGGAGTTACTCTTTATCAGATGCTTACAGGAACCCTACCATTTAATGGTGATACTGTAGGCGAAGTTGTTACAAAAATTCTTAGTGAACAGCCTGAACTGCCAAGAAAATTAAATCCAAATATACCTTTTGAACTGGAAGCAATTGTTTTGAAAACAATAAATAAAGAACGTGAAAAAAGGTATAAAACCATGGAAGACTTAGAACGTGATGTTACCAATTTGATGGCTTCACATTCATTTAAACGTAATCCTGTTTCTACAACAGTTTCTGACAGACCAGCCAGTAATACTGCAAATTTAAATAGAACTGGAAATCTGACTAAAACCGGTAATATTAGTACAGGTTCTCTTAATAATCAGGGTTCATCTGCCCGCTCAACAGCGATAATTATTGAAAAGGCTACAAGCGGAACAAAACTACTACGAACAGGTCTTAAGCTGATTTTTGCCCTGATAATTGTCCATCTTTGTTTTAATTTTTTTGCAGATCTTGTAACTCCTGATATAGCTTCAGATATAATATCTCTTCCTGATTTTCAGGGAGCAATGATTCAGGGACCATATAGCCAGGCCTATGTAACTGGAAAAGTTGGTATGAAAGCTACTTTTTACTGTATCCTGCTTGTTTTGGGGATGCTTGGTATAACTGCCTATACTTCTCCAATTGAGGCAAAAGGGGTACACCGGAATTTTAGTATTGGTGCTGAAATATTACCTGCTCTTGTAGTTCTTATCATTACCGGTTTATATACATTTTTGTTTGTTGCAGCCTCGGATACCTTAAAAGAATATAAAGTAGCTTTTAATAAAGATTCTGTTTCTGAAATAAGTAATTTTGATGATGTTATTAAGCAAAAAGGCGCACTTTCTTATTCTTTAATCGATGATTATAAAAGAAAATTCAGTAGTATTCTGATCAAAAAAGACAAGAAAGCAAATGTTTATGATGAAGCAGGGTTACAACTTAAAAATAATATATTTGATGGTGATCATATCAAGCCTGGTTATATACCGATGATAAAATCCAATGATCCGGTAACTGTTCTTATTCAGGAGCTGATGGAAAGGGTTTTTGGTTTTAATGACCCTGTTAAGGATTTATATTTACCAAAAGTTAATCAGTTGGCAAATATGGTTTCTCAGGGAACTTTTACTTCTATTCCTGATGATTCAACCTTCAAAGTTACCAGAGACAGTACCAATAAAATCAGTAATATAACTTTTGAATGGGAAAAAAATAAACTGATAATTAATCCTGGCTCTGTAAGTCTAAATGTGGATGAAACAAAATACACCTATCCTCCCAAGTCAGATAAAGTAGTTAACTTTAAAATAGAAAATGATACAGATAAGCCAATATTGCTTTTGCTTTATTCAAGTCGTGATAATTCAAGAGAAAAAGATCTGGTGATTGATGCCAAAAAATCTGAGGAAATTAGTGTCAGAGAAGGAAAAGAATTTCAGGTTGTAGTTTTGTTTAAAGAAAAACAGGCAATACCTTTGGGCGATAACTTTATATTTAATAATGGTGATTTAATTAAAGTGGACAAAGTGTACTATGAAACACCTAATTATTATTCTTTAAGCATGAAAACATTCCCAGATATTAAGACTGAAGAAATGACTAAAGTTGATTTAAAAGATAAAAATATCTTTTTGACAAAAGATGCTGATATTCTGTCATTTAAACTAACCCAACCAAGAAAGAAGTAATAAAAGTCTTGAACAGGATTTTCATGATTCAAGGATTAACAGGATTTATAATCAGAGTGATAAAAACAAGATTTCTATTAATCGCTTTAATTTCCTTTATTCTTTTTGTACCAGCACAGGCCAGAAGTGAGCAAGAAGAAAAATTGAATATCATCATAAATGCCGTTAAAGATGATTTGTTTTCTTCCTGGTTTAATGGTGGAAGGGAGTTTATCTCTTTTTTAGGCTCTGAAGAAAGTATGAAAGATGTTAATATTATTGATTATAAACTTAGTATTTACCGTAATAAAGATATTTTTCTCCTTATTCCTCCTAAAAATAAGCTAACTGACTATTTTAATAAACCATTGGATTTGAAATTTTTTAAGAATGCTTCTTTTTTTGAGGGTGATATAAATGATTTTATAATTCCCCCGGATGAAGATTATCAGGAAATATTAAACCTGGCTTTACAACGCTACAAAATCTCTTTTCCTTTTACCAGCGCACATCTGAGCACTAAAAAATATTATCAGATTGGCGAGGATGGGAGTAAATATGGATATGTCGCAGTATCATCAGACTTATCGGAAAAGGAAATTATTAAATATTTTAATAGCAAGGATGAGTGGGAGCAGGTTTTTACAATCCCTTTTAATCTTAATCTGAACCTTAATTCATATCAATTTATTATGCTTGCCAATGACCCATATAATTCATTAAAAACTCAGCAAACGCTAAAAGATTTAAGCTCTGTTTCTCCTCCTGAAAAAACACTTAAAATAAGTTTTGGTAATCTTTTCAGTTCTGATAACAAAGCTAAGCATAAGCTTGAATTAGATAATTTTAAAGAAAATAAATATCAGATAGTGTTACCTTCTTTTAAGGATTTACGTTTATCAAAAGAATATTTTCAGGAAATAAACGGTATTTCTCCAATGATTGCTGCAAATATTAACCAGAATGATGAAAATATTTTTAAACCTTATATAATTACCAGAGTTGGCAATATAAATGTTGCAGTTACAGGAGTTGTTGATGAATATTTGCCCAAAGCTATAGGAACAGTAAATAAGGTAAGTTCTCTAAAATTCATTGATTATGAAGAAAGTATTGAAAAGACAATGAAGTCTTTGTTGGGTAATTCAAAAGTAGATTTGATCATTGTTTTAAGTAATATTGTTTCATCAAAGGAAAAGGCTGCTGTAATCAGAAAAGCAATCAGTAAAAGTGTAACGGATTTTCCTCAGAAACAGGTGTTATTTTTGCCCTTAACCAATAATAGCGGTTTTGATGTTGAATATATTACTCATCCAAAAAAACATGAACAACATAATTTTTATGATGAGCCTGAACTTTTTATTAATATTCCGGTGATCAAAGCTCTTTATTCTATAAGTCTTAAAATGCATAACAAATATATTTCTGAACTAAAGCTTGTAACAGAAAAGATTCAAAAAAATAAAACGATAGATAAAAAAATGATTGAAGCAAACTATACATTAACAAATGAAATTATGAATTTTATTTCATCACCATCTGAACAGGAGATTTTATTACCTGATATCCGTGAATTCAAAAAATATATGGAAAAACATGGTGAAAAATTTGAAAATAGCTCATACAGGGGGCCAACATTAGCACAAATGGTTTCAAATATTCTTCTGGATAAGTTCCCGGCAGAAATTGCTATTACCAAAGATGAATATGGTACTGGTGAGACTGTTGGTAAAATATCCAAAACCTTTGCGAAAGAGTGGTTTGAAGGTGAAGATGATAAAGTAGTTTTATTTACTTTATCAGGTAGAACACTAAAAGAACTTTTTCAGCTTAATAAAGAAATTAAATTATTTGATTCCAGTGGAATAATTAAAATAAATGGTATTGCTATGGATAAAAATCTTATCCGGGGCAGAGAATTAAATGGAAAAGAACTTTACCGGATAGTAACTACAGAAGCTATTTACAATAACCTTTTGCTCGAAGAAGTAATAAATAAAACCATTAATATCGAAAAAAAAGAAGATAAACTGGGGGATATTGTTTTAAATTATTTCTTTGAGCTTTCCAAAAAACATCAGGTAGAAAAATTAAATAATTTCCCGGAAAGTTATTATCAAGATTATGCAAATCTTTTTGAAGATAAAAGTGAAGATTTAAATAATCAATGGTTTGTTTCTTTAAAAAACTTACAGCTAAACTATAACCGGGGACAAATCTCCAATAATGAGAAATACAGCGAGGTTAAAGATAGCCGGGTAAATGCTCCTAATAATTCAGTTATTGGTTTTGTCGGGAAATTAAACTCTCTTAATGACACCAAAAATTTTAGCTGGGAAAATACCTTTTTTAGCACATATAATCAGACATTTATTGAATTCAGAGAAGGTAATCAGGTTAAAAATGTTGATCGTAAAGGGAATGATGATATAAGTCTAACAACTGATTTACGGCTAAAATTTATTACTGTAAATCTTCAGGAACAGAAAATAAAGCTTGTACCTTTTATAAACAGTAGTTACAGTACAGAGTTTAAACCAACAAAAAATCCTGTTACCAATAAGGAAAATAATAGGAGAAGCGAGCTAAATAATAGTATTGGTATGGTGTTTTATCCAGGTATTATTGATGAATTCAGGGTTGGGGTTTTGGGTAGATCTGATTTTTCATCCCCTACTTCTCAGGCTTTAACTCCCGGCTGGTTTAGCAGTTTTATTGCCGGTTATCAGTTAGGAAATCCTGCTTCTCCGTTTGAACTTTATTTTGATGGATCTTACAGATATTATCTGCCTTCTCCTGTGGAAAATAAAGATCAGTTAGGAGCTTATGGTGAGTTAAACAGTAAAATTGAAATTCCTTTGTTTGATAAATTAAAAATTAGCTTTAATCTAAATGCTTTTGTTTTTCAAGGTAATCAGGAACTGAGAAATATGGGATTTGGGTATGGGTTTAATACCTTTGTAGGATTAGGTTATACCTTTGATCTTAAACCGATGTTTTTTAGTTACTATTAAACTTAATAAAAGTTTACACAATTTTACTTGGCAGTTTTGATCGGGTTTTGGATATAATTTATTTATACACCTTTTTTAAAAGTCCCAAAACAAATTTTCTCAGCCTATTTTTATAAATTGGAAAAACTATTTTTTTCAAAATCCTCCCCAACCCTCCTTTTACCAAAAGGAGGGAGCTAAAATTGACCAAAAAGGGAAATACTAAAACAATTGATAATGTGTCCTATAATTTACTTAAATAAACAATAGTTTTCATCATTAGTTTTAGCATTTCCGATTTATTGAAAGCTTTTATTAGTTACCATTTACTCGTATGGTCAATAAGAAAAAAGTCTGAATCACCGATTACGCGGATGAAAGGATAAACACAGATGAAAAAGAATTTTCTTTCTTTTCACTTCTCACCCTTCACCCAAATAGCACCGGTTGAAAATTAAACTATGATTAATGTGATTAAAAGGATTAACATGATTTGAATAAAATACTAAGAAATTATTTGTAAACGATTCTCATTTTAATTCTCAAAAATTTAATCATACTAATCAGTTAAATCATTTGAATCATAGTCAAATTTTTAACCACAAAAAATAATCACTAATTGAAATACTACCAATAAATGCTAAAGGGAAATAATAAAAACCCAACTTATCAATTTGGCAAAATTGTATTACTATTATTTTTATTAAATATAACTACAAAGCTAATTATGAAAAAAATAATAATTTATACAGATGGAAGTTCTCTGGGAAACCCTGGACCTGGAGGGTACTGCGCTATTTTAAAATACGGGGAGTTTGAAAAAATCATTAAAGGTGGTGAAAAAAATACCACTAACAACCGTATGGAATTACTTTCTGTTATTGAGGGGCTTAAAAGCCTGATAAACCCATGTGATGTAACAGTCATAAGTGACTCAACCTATGTTGTAAAGGGTATAAATGAATGGCTGAAAAACTGGCAAAGAAAGAATTTTAAAGATGTAAAAAATCCTGATCTCTGGCAGGATTATCTGAATGTTGCCCGTCATCATAAAGTAAATTGTGAATGGGTAAAAGCTCATGCTGGTCATGAATTTAATGAAATGTGCGATAAAATTGCCAAGGAAGAAGCTGAAAAATTTAGAGCCTGATTATTTTAAAATATTCTTATCCAGCTTTGTGTTAATAGCTATTTTTACTTCTTCAGGCAAAGCTTTTAAAGTTTCTTTGCTTAAGTTGCTAATCAATACTTTTATAAGCTTATCCGAAACTCTTGTCTGATTTACAAACTCGGTTAAGTGAGCTGAGTTCCTGCCCACCTGTGAGTTTTCTGCCAGCTTTTTCATCAGGCTGTAAGTATTCTTCTCACCAATTTTTTTGATAAATTCAGGAACAATACTGATTCTTTCAAAAGCCAGACTTAAATCCTGAGGCGGTAAGATATATAGCTCCTGGAGTGCTGATATTTCAATTTTTGGCTGATTTATTTTACCAATTACACTATTTATTTTAGAATAATCAAAATCTTTATCATCCCTGTAACTAACTTCGTAGCCCATATTTACTTCATTATCTTTGATATCAATACTGTAAAGCTTGGCCTGATCATTTACATATTTGCTAAACAGGCTTTGCAGATCTACAGAAAAGACATTATCTTTGCCTTTGTACTCAATTTTCATTTTTTCTGCTTCTGCATCAACTATTTTATTGGTAATAATATTTTCTGCTTTTCCACTAATTGGTTGAATTGCGGACTGTACGATCCCTAAAAATCCTTTTAGCCTTGATTTATCAATCGATATATTTAACTTTGTACCTTCAATATCAATACTTGCTCCAAGATCCACATTAATTATTGATTTAAAATTAGCTCTGCCACTTAATCTAATCATGCCATCCGGTGAAATATCTACATTTATATCTTTAAGTTTAGTGGAGGGTATATGAGCATTTTTGACGATAATATCTTTAAAGGCATCAGAAATTGAAGCTTTTAGCTCATCACTAAGGGTAAAGTGGATATTACCGTTCTTCAGTAACAGTTTATTATCATCTGTGCTTTGTGAAACTGCTGAAACATCTATTTTATTGAAATTAAGGGTGTTGGACATTCCAGCAAAGCTAAGATGCATCTTTGCATCGGTAACACTTCCTGCTGTTTCAAAATAATAATTTTTTAATTTTAAATCCTGATCCAGGTTTAAAGTAATATTTTTATATTTAACATCTGTAGTTGCTACATTTGGTACAAAATCTTTGATGTTGTTAATGGTTGTTTTAAGAGATTCTTTTGCTGTCTGAGGGGTTGAGGAATTAGTACTGATTTTTTCCAGAAAAGAAGTAAGTTTTTCAGAATTTGTATTTATATCACCAGACATTTTTACCTGATAACCACCATCATTTGCCTTTAAAGAACCTTCTTTATTTG
>CAYRDV010000138.1:0-14102 GCA_964422885.1 uncultured Candidatus Sericytochromatia bacterium | reverse complement strand
TTTATCGGGTAAATTTATTTCTTCCCACCATCCAGCATATTCAATAAATTTAGTTTTAGTCCAGCCTTTAACATTATTCAATTGGTTTTCGGCAACTGCAAAAGCAATTGTTGGTACTCCGATCCTGGCTAACTCATATAATGTTTGTCCGGCAGCAGATACTGCAATATCAGAATTTAGCATTATTTCTTTTATCTCATTCGAATCCGGTGATATTCTAAAGTAAGTATGAGAATCTCCGTTATTTAATAAATCAGAAGAGTTAAATCCTTTACCAACTATAATTTCTTTTCTAAAATCAGGAAATTTTTTAATAAGTATTTTCAGAATTTTCTCAGACATATTATTAATGTCATGACCGCCAGTAGTAACCATTATCGTTTTAACATTTCCATTTATTTTTTTTTCAGGTACATCCCAAAAAACTTTTCTTAAAGGAATAAAATTACTTCCAAGCAAATAATGATGCTGTTCATCCAGGGAATCATAAATTTCTTCAGAAAAAATAGCTCCGTTGATTATTGTTCCCTTTGGATAATTAATTCTTCCATAATCATCAAAATAAGCAGAAAATTTTGTAAAATCTGAAATATATTTATAAAAATCATAATCAGCAAGATATGAGTCAATAATCACAATATCTGAGGACTTAAATTTCTTATAAAATTGTTTTTTTTGCTCTAACCAATTAAAAATATGATATTTTTTACCATTTAACAAGCTTTCTATCGAACTATCACCATTAATAAACATTTGAATAGGAATTTCTTTTTCTTCAAAAGCTTCATATAAGGCAGAACATCTGGTTATATGCCCAAAGCCTATATTATTACCACCTTCAGTAACAATTTTTACCTTCATTTAGAGAATCTTAAATTTTAAATTTTTTTCATCAAGGCGAAAATCTCCTTTTTTATCTGGCGGAGAACTATCGTTATAATACAGATTTTTATTTTTTTGAGAAAATGTTCTGTCTTCACTCTGTTTAACTTTTGCAGCATTAGTAAATTCATTATTTAAGTGATTTATTGAGCTATCATTCATTTCCCATTTATCATTAACTTTTTCCCAAATACTTGAATCTCTCATCGGTTCAACTAGTTGATAAAAATATTCTTTAGAAATATCCAAAAACTCAAGATATGTGTTTAAAGTAGAGGGTTCCTTTGAATCATATTGTTTAATCATTTCCGCTCCTTCTTCCCTGGTCATTCTCCCATGCCGGATTTCCATAGAAGCATCATCAGTAGCTCTTCCATAACCAAATTTTAAAAACTTTAGATAATCATGAATATCATTTGCATGATCTTCAATCTTAGAATACAAATTAAATGTCCTATCTCTTTTGTAACTAACAGGAGAAAAATCCCATGTTTTAATCATTAACTCAGCATGTTGTTTTGCATCCCAATAGAAAAAGTTACTGAGATAAATACCTCTTACCCCAACTTTTTCTATTTCATCATCAGAAGGGTAGATATAAGGTGCAAGATCTTCTATTTTTATAATTCCATTTGATTTTGCAACCACATCTTCTGGCTCAAAACCTCTCATATCATGTTCTTTCCTTTTCCATTTAGTAAACTCTACAAAATCTTCAAGGGAAACAATACCAGTTAATTCAGCAAAACCATGTTCACCCCAAAAAATTGTTGGAATATTTTTTTCAACAGCAACTTTAAAGGGAAGAGTCATAATTCCTGCGTGATAATGCCAGGTTAAATCTCCTACTGTCTCAAGCATAAACCGGGAAATCTTTTTTACTGAATGAGGATTAGCAGTAAATCTGAAAAGATCACAACCAGATTTTTCAACCAGATTTTCAAGGTTTCTCAGGCCTGACTGAGAATTATATATATGATTATACGTAACCAGTAAAGGATTCATGCCATATTTTTCCTTTAGGATATAAGCCTGAAAGTGTGAATCTTTACCCCCACTTACGGGAATAATACAATCATATAAATTCCCTCTTTCTTTTGCTAATTTTTTAGATTCATTAACAATTTCTTCAAACATTACAACTCTTTCGTCCCAGTTAATTTCAAGTTTTTGCCGGGATTCATGGTATTTACAACCACTACATATTCCATCTTCATCATCAATAATTATTGTTGGTTTGGCATTTTCCGGATAAAAACATCTGGCGCAATATTTCACTTCTTACTCCTTAAATCTTTCTAAAATTAAGCCCTGCTTCGATTAAAAACTTTTTTGCTTTTCTGGTACTCTGTTCAGTATAGTGAAAAATATTAGCAGCAGCCACAGCATCAGCATTACACTCTATAACTCCCTCAGCTAAATGCTCCCATTTAAAAACACCACCCATAGCAATCACAGGAATAGAAACATTTTTACTAACTTCCTTGATAAGTTCTTTATTATAGCCTTTTCTATTACCATCAAAATCAATTGAATTTATAAATAGTTCTCCTGCTCCACATTTTTCGGCTTCTTTTGCCCAATCAGTAGCAGATTTATTGGTTATCTTACTACCCTTGTCAATAGTAACCAATTCATTACCAGACTCATCTCTTTTAGCATCTATAGAAACAACTACACACTGATTACCGAATTTCATAGCTAAATCACTTATAAATTTAGGATTATAAAAAGCAGATGTATTGACAATTATCTTATCCGCACCGTTTGCCAAAAGGCCTTTGGCATAGTCAAGCTCTGTAATCCATCCTCCCACAGCCATTGGCACAAAACAGGAAGAGGAAATATTATTAACAATATTAATAAAATTATCTTTTGAACTTTCCTCTTTTGATACATTTAGAACAACAATTTCATCTATGGCCCATCTGTTAAAACTCTCAATTGCATGAATAGGATCATAATGAATAACGTTGGTATGTTTAAATTTTACACTCTGAACAACTTTTCCATCTCTAACCAAAATAACGGCAATAAGGCGATTTTTTAGCATATTATAATTCAATAAAATTTTTCATAAACTTTAATCCGTTTTCCTGGCTTTTTTCGGGATGAAACTGCGCTCCATAAATATTATCTTTATTAATTACTGAAATAAAATTGAGACCATAATCAGTTATACCTAATATATAATCGGGTCTTGAACAACTAAAATGATAACTGTGAAGAAAATAAAAATCAGATAAATTATTAATATCGGATAATATCTTATTATTTTTGCTAAAAGTAACATTGTTCCACCCCATATGCGGAATTCTAATATTATTTATGTTTTTTAATAAAATAACTTCTCCATCAATTAAATTTAAGCCTAAATGTTCTCCATATTCATAACTTTTTGTAGCTAAAAGCTGCATACCCAAGCAAATACCCAATAAAAATTTTCCTTTTTTAACTTCTTCAAAAATAGCCTGGTCAAAATTTTTTTCTCTGATTTTTTCTATTGCATCACCAAATGCACCAACTCCTGGTAAAATTATTTTTTCATATTTTTTTAAATTTTCAGGCTCACTGACTAAATCAACTTTTACATCACTATTATTAAATTTAATAGCGTTTTCTATCGATTTTAGATTTCCTACTCCATAATCAATAACTGCAATCATTTTATCCCAGTTTATTTTCCATAATAAATTTTGCTAATTGGTAATCAAATTCTGTATCAATATCAATAGACCTTTCTCTTGGCATTATATATGTACCAACCGGATAAGTATAAAAATTTTCTGTAATAAGAAAATTCTTAATATTAGCTATTAAGATAGCACCATTAACATGATATGTCGTTTCCAGTTCCTGACTTTTTTTTAAAATTTGCTCTTTAAACAATGGCTCAAGAGAGTTTTTATTAATAAATATAGCTCTTTGGGCGTTATGCTCAGTTTCAGAAACTGACATTAGATATTTAAAATCATTTTTGCAGTAAATTGAAAAAGAATTAATGATATCTTCACTAATTATCAGTGGTGCTGTTGGTAATAGTACAAAAATATTATCAAAGTCTTTATAATCAGAATTTGAATCCAAGAAATCTAACATTACGTCCTTTATTCCATATGGATCATGTGCCAGTGCTTCCGGTCTAATATGTACTTTTGCATGATATTTTAAAGCAATATCTCGTATTTCACCTGATTCTGTAGAAACAAAGATATTATCTGCAAAAACATCAGAGGTTTTAGCTGCTTCTATTGTATACCCTACCAGTTCTTTACCGTTAATTTTTAAAATATTTTTTTTCTTTAACCTTGTTGAAGCAGCTTTGGCAGGTATTAAACAAACATTTTTAGATATAGTCATAAGTTAATTTATCGTTTTCTTTAATATCTCTGGTAAGTCTTTTTCCAATAAAGAATGAAAATTCTTCACTTGTAATACCAAATCCTGGTCTTTTAAATTCAAAATCAGCATCAGAAATTGTGTGACCAGCTTTAAAGCTTTGCAAAGCATAAGGGGAGCGTCTGGAATTTTTTCTTTTTTCTCTTATTTCTGATGGTATTGTTCTTCTAACCGAACCAAGAGCAGTTTCAACATCTCTGATAGATTTTATAAATTTTTTTGCATCCTTTTCTTCGAGAGAAAAGGAATGTTCACAACTTTTTATCGTTCTGTCCAAAGTAATAGTTTTTTCAATCATATCAACTCCAAGAGTAACTGCTGCAATATCCATATCCCATCCTGGAGAGTGATCTGAAAAAGCAATAGAATAATTTGGAAACAAGTTTTTTAAGGTAGTTATAATATTTAAATTTATACTTTCAATATGGGCAGGGTATCCTGTAGGGCAATGATGAATAATAATATTTTTTGCACCTGTATCTTCTATAGCTATAATAGCTTTTTCAATCTCCCATAAATCTGCACTTCCGGTATCAAGCTGAATATTTACACCTTTTTTTGCACAATACTTAATAAATTCCAGATTATTTATATCTGCAGAAGCTATTTTTATACTGGTACATTTTAGGATATCTACAATAAAATCAACTTCATCATTAAATAATGCTGTAGAGAAGAATGTTATCCTTAATTCATCACAATATCTTTTTAATTCTATCCATTCCTCATCGCCTAAAGCTCTTCTTTTTAAAATTTCATATAAAGGTTCTGTAACTGAAATAAATTTTTCTTTTCCATCTTCAGTTTTTTCTAAATACTCATAAGAAAAAGGAATACTTTTATCAGCCATCAGTCTATCAGCATTTACATATTGAAATTTAATTGCATTTGCACCCGAGTCTTTCGCTATTTTTACCAATTTTTTGGCAGATTCCAAACCAAAATGGGTCGGGCCAGCTTCAAGTACTATATAAGTTTTATTTTTACTCTGATCAATTTCGACTCCATCTATTAAGGCTTTCATTTAACTCTCCATAAACTTAGCTGATTCCACCGATTTTTGTTGTTTAGGAAAACTGGTATTAAAGTTAAACTCACCATATTAAAGAAAAATGGGAAGTTCACAACCAATGAAAGGATACCATAAAACAATTTGCCTTGATTTTATATCAGAAGCGTACTATCAAGAGTTATGAATAATTCAGAGAAATTTAAAAACCGTTTGAATGAATTAAATGAAAAATATCCAAAACTATTTCCTAAATGTTTTTAGAGAGGATAGAATATAAATCACACATATTAACTCTACTCAATTTCATAAAACTTTATAACATTTATAATAATTTTTAAATTTATGTTCAATAAAAAGAAAAACTTTTATGGTTAAATCTAATAAAATATGGGAATAGAAAATATATGAATAATTTACGTTGTAATAGTTAATAAATTATTTAATAATATAAGATATTTATTTTAAAAAATTTAATATATGGATTTAAATGATAAATCTGTACTTATAACTGGTGGAACTGGTTCTTTTGGTAAAAAATTTGTACAGATTGTTTTAGAAAAATACCCCCAAATTAATAGACTTGTTGTTCTATCAAGAGATGAGCTAAAGCAATTTGAAATGGGACAAATATTTAGTTCGGAAAAATACCCTGCAATGAGGTATTTTATAGGTGATGTCCGTGATAAAGAGCGGTTGTTAACTGCATTTAAAAATATCGATATAGTTATACATGCAGCAGCTCTAAAGCATGTACCTATTGCCGAATATAATCCCATGGAGTTTATAAAAACAAATATAAATGGAGCACAAAATGTTATTGATGCAGCTATTGCCAATAATGTTGAAAAAGTAATCGCCTTATCTACTGACAAAGCGGCAAATCCAATTAATTTATATGGAGCAACAAAACTATGTTCCGATAAACTTTTTGTTGCCGCTAATAATATTTCCGGAAATCATCGTATAGTATTCTCTGTTGTAAGATATGGCAATGTAATTGCCTCAAGAGGCTCAGTAATACCTTTTTTTAAAGAATTAATCAATAAAGGCTCCAAAGAATTACCAATTACTGATGAAAATATGACAAGGTTTTTTATTACATTAGAAGCAGGTGTAAATTTTGTCCTTAAAAGCCTTGAAAGAATGCAGGGAGGCGAAATATTTGTTCCTAAAATACCCTCTTTGAAAATTATTGATCTGGCAAAAGTAATTGGCCCAGATTTAAATATCAAAATAACAGGCATAAGGCCAGGGGAAAAAATACATGAAATCATGTGTCCTTCAGATGAAAGTCATCTGACATTAGAATTTAAAGATCACTTTGTTATAAAACCAACAATTCAATTTAATCATATTGTTGACTTTAAAATTAATAGTATAGGAGAAAAGGGAAAACCTGTTGAATATGGATTTGAATACAATTCAGGAAATAATACAGAATGGCTTAAAAATAATGACATTTTAAATTTAATTGAAAATTTATGAATTTCATTCCTTATGGTAAGCAGTTTATAGATAATGAAGATATTAATGCTGTTATAGAAACACTAAGCTCTGATTATCTAACTACAGGCCCTAAAATTGAAGAATTTGAACAAAAACTTTGTGAAATTACGGGAGCTAAATATTCTGTTGCCCTTTCAAACGGAACGGCAGCGCTACATCTTAGTTCAATATGTTTACTTGAAAAAGGAGATAAAGTTTTAACTACTCCAAATTCATTTTTAGCCACAGCAAATTCTATTCTTTATGTAGAAGCAATACCAGTTTTTGTAGATATTACTAAAGATGGAAATATAGATTTAGATATTTGTGAGCAGTATTTAATTAAAAAAAAAGATATAAAAGCTATTTATACTGTTCATTTTTCTGGAAATCCGGTTAATCAGGATAAATTAAAGTATTTAAGAGAAAAATATCAGGTAAAAATTCTCGAAGATTGTTCTCACTCTATTGGTTCTTACTTTAAAACTCAAAATGGAAATATTGTAAAATCTGGAAGCTGTGAAAACTCTGATGTATCGACTTTATCGTTTCATCCAGTAAAACATATAACCACAGGAGAAGGTGGAGCAATAACAACTAATGATGAAAAAATTTATAAAAAATTTTTAAAATTAAGATGTCATGGTATGAGCAGAGATACTAGCAGTTTTGAACTAAATGAATGTGCTTTTGATCAAAAAGGAAATTTAAACCCTTGGTACTATGAGATGCAGGAGCTTGGTTATAACTACCGGTTAACTGATATACAATCGGCCCTTGGCATTTCTCAACTTAGTAAATTAAATACATTCATAGAAAGAAGGCATGAAATAGCAAAAAAATATGATCAGGCTTTTTTCGGTAATGAAAGAATAAAACCATTATACTGCTTTGATAATCAATCATCATATCACCTTTATGTATTATTAATAGATTTTGAAAAATTGAAGTTTACTAAAGCCGAAATCGTAAAAAATCTTTATAAAAAAGGAATAGGTACTCAAATTCACTATATTCCAATTAATAAACAACCTTATTACAGAGGTCTGGGGTATAGTAATGAGCAAACACCTGTAATGGATAATTATTATAAAAATTGCCTCTCAATCCCACTGTTTCCATCAATGGGAGATAAGGAAGTAACAATTGTAAGCCAAGAAATTAATAATTTGATTAATATTTGTGGTATTTAAATGAGAATTGGTGCAATTATTCAGGCAAGAACATCATCAACAAGATTACCCGGAAAAGTATTAAAAGAATTGCCTTTTAATAGTGGAATTACTGTATTAGAGCAGGTTATAAGAAGAGTTAAAAAAGTAAAACTAGTTAGTGACATAATTTTAGCGACTACTCAGGAAAAAGAAGATACGGAATTGTTAAAAATTTCTGAAAAAGAAGTTATAAAAAGTTTTTGTGGTAGTAAAGATGATGTCCTTTCCAGATATTATTTAGCTGCTAAAGAAAACAATTTTGATGTTATAGTAAGGCTTACAAGTGATTGTCCATGTTTAGATCCTGAAATTGTAAATTTAGCTATTCAAAACCATTTGGACTCAGAAGCTGATTTTACAACTAATTCAGGAAAAAATTTTCCACATGGCTTAGATGTTGAAGTAATTAACTTTACAGCACTTTCTATAGCTTATCAAGAAGCAAAAGAAAAATATGAAAGAGAACATGTTTGTCCCTATATTTATAAAAGTAACCCACATCTATTTAAAATATCAACATTATTGGCAAAATCGGATTCTGATTTTCAAAATATAAGAGTAACCCTTGATACAGAAGAAGATTATGCTTTATTATGTTCTATTTTTGATTATTTATATTATGATAATAATTTTTTTGGGATAAAAGAAATTATTAATCTCTTTACAAATAAGCCTTGGTTAAAGCTTATTAATAAAAAAATTATTCAGAAAAAAATATTTAACTCTTTAGACGAAGAAATCCATGAAGCTTTAGAAATATTAAAGTTACAGGATTTAGAAAGGGTAAAAGAACTTTTAGAGAAACATTTTTTATGAAAATTTTATTAAGTTTGCAGGTTGGGATACAAATGATATAGATCTTTACTTAGGAAAATTTACAAGGGGTTTCAAATATAATAAATAATTCGATAACTGGGAAAAAGTAAGTTAATAACAGAATTTTTGATTCAAAGTTATAAAGGAAAAATTAATGAGTTATAAAACAAAGCAAATAGACTTCTGGGAAGGAGACTTTGGTAAAGACTATACTATCAGAAATAAATATTCAATTAATGAATTTGATGATTTTTATATTGAGACCTGGGGAATTTCAAGAAGTGATATAAATAAAGAGTTTTTAAATAATTTAGATCGTGATATCAAAATTCTGGAAGTAGGATGTAATAGAGGTCAACAATTACGCCATCTTCAAAATATTGGATTTACCAACCTATATGGTATAGAGCTCCAGAGTGATGCTGTTGAAAAATCGAAACAAAGTACGAATAACATTAATATTATTCAGGGAAATGCTTTTGATATACCTTTTAAAGATAACTGGTTTGATCTCGTTTTTACTTCGGGGGTTCTGATACATATATCTCCTGATGACTTAAAACAGGCAATAAATGAAATATATCGCTGTACTAAAAAATATATATGGGGTTTTGAGTATTTTTCGGAAAATTTAAAAGAAATAAATTACAGGGGAAATTCAGGTTTTCTCTGGAAGCAAAATTTTTCAGATATTTTTCTTAAAAATTTTAATAATTTAAAATTATTAAAAGAAAAGAGATACAAATACCTTAACGATGAAAATATAGATCAAATGTATCTTTTAGCAAAAAATTAAAAGGAGCTAACTACTATGAGTAATATAAGATATTGTGCAAAATGTATTATGCCTGAAACCAAGCCAGATCTTCATCTAGATGAAAATGGTATCTGTAATGCCTGTAGATCTTATATGAATAGAAAAGCTGTCGATTGGGACAAAAGAAAAGAAGAGTTATTAACTATTTTAGAAAAATACCGTTCAAAAAATAATAGTAATTATGACTGTTTAATACCTGTTAGTGGTGGTAAAGATAGTACTTATCAGGTAATAAGGTTGCTTGAGATGGGAATGAACCCTCTGTGTGTTACAGCAACAACGGATAAATTATCCGATATTGGCCGAAAAAATATTGAAAATATCAAAAATATGGGAGTTGATTATATAGAGTATTCAACAAATCCTGTTATCAGAAGAAAGATAAATAAATTGGCCCTTACTCAGGTTGGTGACATTTCCTGGCCGGAACATGTAGGTATATTTACAATCCCTGTAAGAATGGCAGTACAGCTAAATATACCTTTGATAATATGGGGTGAGAATTCACAAAATGAATATGGTGGACCTGCGTCAGCAGCAGAAAATGACACACTTACAAGAAGGTGGCTGGAAGAGTTTGGTGGTTTACTTGGATTACGGGTAACAGATCTGGTGAGTCAGGAAGATATAGAAATTAAACACTTAATTCCTTATACTTATCCTACTGATGAAGAACTGGCAAAAGTAAAAGTAACAGGTTTATTTCTTGGGTATTATATACCCTGGGACGGTTATCAAAATGCCCTTATTTCTCAGGCACATGGTTTTACCACTTATCATAAGACAGTTGAGGGTTCAATTGTAAATTATGAAAATTTAGATAATTGCCATACAGGTATTCACGATTATTTTAAATTTTTAAAGTTTGCTTTTGGAAGAGCAACAGATATTGCTTGTCTTCACATAAGAAGGGATAGGCTTTCCAGAGCCGATGGGATGAAAATGGTAAAAATGCTTGATGGCAAATTTCCGTGGAATTATCTGGGTTGTACTCTTGAAGAAATCTTAGGAGATATTGATATGAGCCTGGAAGAATTTATAAAAGTATGCGATCGCTTTACAAATAAAAAACTTTTTCTGTGTGATGCAAGAGGAAATCTGATAAAAGATAAAGCTGGAAACCTGACAAAAATTAATTATGATAATATTGACTGAGTTTTAAGCAAAAAATAATGAAAAATGTAGTAATTGTTGATTATGGAATGGGAAATATTGATTCTGTTGCTAGAGCAATTGAAGAATGCGGAGGCAAACCAATAATAACAAATGCCAAAAAAGATTTTGAAATAGCAACCCACATTATTTTACCCGGAGTAGGTTCATTTCAGAATGGAATGAAAAATATCCGCTCTCTTGATATTGATAAAATTTTGCAGGAGCAGGTAATTGAATATAATATTCCTTTTCTTGGTATTTGTTTAGGAATGCAGCTTTTGGCAACAAAGGGTTATGAAGGTGGAGAAACAGATGGTCTGGGATTTATTGAGGGAGAAGTTAGCTTAATGAAACCATTATTAGAAAATGAAAAAATTCCTCATATTGGCTGGAATGAAGTTTATCCTTCAAAAGATACATCTTTATTTGAAGGGATAGAATCTGGCAAAGATTTTTATTTTGTCCATAGTTATCATTTTCAATGTAATAATGAGGATAATGTTTATGCAACCACACCTTATTGCGATAAATTTATTTCTGTAATCGGAAAAAATAATATTATGGGAGTACAATTTCACCCTGAGAAAAGCCAAAAAACAGGATTTAAACTTTTGAAAAATTTTTTAAACGGATAAAAATGCTAAAACGAAGAATAATGCCAACTCTACTTTATAAAGATACAACCCTTGTAAAGGGAATTTGTTTTGATAGCTGGCGGAGAGTAGGTTGCTTAATTCAGGCAATAAAAGTATATAATATGCGTGAAGTAGACGAATTGGTATTTTTTGATATTACTGCTTCAAAGGAAAACAGAACGCCTGATTTTGCTCTTATTGATGATTTTGCAGATGAGTGTTTTATGCCCTTAACTGTAGGTGGTGGTATTAAAACATTAGAAGATATAAAAAATCTTTTGTCTGTCGGAGCTGATAAAATTTGCCTTAATACATCTGCAGTTTACAATCCATCCCTTATTTTTTCAGGGGCGGATAAATTCGGTTCACAATGTATAGTAGTTTCAATAGATGCAAAAAAACATCCAGACGGAAACTATGAGGTCTATACCCATTCTGGTACTAATCCGACAGGAAAGGAGCCGGTAGAGCTGGCAAAAGAAGCTGAAAGAATGGGTGCAGGAGAAATTATGATTACATCAGTTGATAGAGATGGAACTATGCTTGGATATGATCTTGAGTTAATAAAAGCAATCTCTTCAAATGTATCAATACCTGTAATAGCTTCAGGAGGAGCAGGCTGTTACGAACATATGCTTGAGGCAATTACAATTGCAAAAGCAGATGCGGTTGCAGCGGCAAGTATTTTTCATTTCACTCAGCAAACTCCGAAAGAAGCAAAAGAATTTTTAAAAAATAATAATATATCAGTTAGGTTATAGATTTTTATAATTATGCTCAATTTAAAAAGCAATTTTTTTTTGGAAAATGTCTCAGCTTTTAATTTTATATTTTTAACCTCTGAAGATCTGGAAATTGTAAGAAACTGGCGTAATAATGAAAATATAAGGAAATGGTTCTATACAGACCATATGATATCTAATGATGAGCATCAGAAATTTATTGAAAAATTAAAAAATGATAATCATAATTATTATTGGTTAGTAAAACAAAATAATGATTATTTAGGAGTTGTGTCTCTTAATAAATTTGATTCTAAAAATAAAAATTCTTATCTTGGCATTTATGCTAATCCAGATAATCCTCAAAAAGGAATTGGCTCTGTTTTAGGAAATTTTTTGCTCCATATAGCATTTAATATCGCTAATCTGCATACTTTAAAACTTGAAGTATTAGAAAATAATCTAAAAGCAATTAATTTTTATAAAAAATTAGGGTTTATAGAAGAAGGAATAATCAGGGAAATAATTTATAAGTCGGATAAATGGGTAAACGTAATTATTATGGGTATTATCAACAATGAATGAAATAATAATAGAAGGGAAAAAATAGGTAAAGTTGCAAAAACGGATATTAGCAAAGGTACTCCCTTAAAATTAGATATTTTTATCTAAAAGCTTTATATATTGTCTTTAATACTTTTTTAATTTTACTTTTTGTGTTGATAACAAAATATTTTCTGCGTTCCGAATGGCTTATTAATAAATCACTTTTATACTTATCATGATTATAGTTTAAGGAAAAGCGCGGATTATTTTTCAAAAAGGCCTGGTAATCAGCAGTTAATTGATTTGGAGTAAAGCATGGCACCGGATTAAAATATAAACTTGAAGCAAATTCTAATTGTAAAAGCTGTCGGTATCCTTTAATTAAAGGTTTACCTTTATGAAAACCACTGGTATCTTCAATAATAACAGTTCCTTTAGCTCCTGTCATACTCTTGAATTTATCTTTGGGATAGACAGAAGATAAATATTCATCCGTCATACGTTCACTAATCTGATAATCTTCAGGAACATAATCCAGATAATTTTTATTTGAACCGGCAATGTACTGATGTGGGCCATTATCTTCATTTACATCATTTAAATAGATAAAAACTTTAAGAAATTTTATGAACTCTTTATCCTGATGATACAACTGAGCATTTCTATTCAGAGATGAGCTATCAGACAGCTCTGGTTTACTCCACCAGCTATTTGCCTGTACATGGATAGGAGTAGAACCTAAAAATTGCTGCATACTATCAAGTAAAATTGGGTCCATAATTAATTTTTGTACTTCTTCTATATTTATTACTTCCTGCTGATCAAAGATCCAGCAGGTGTTATCCTTTATTTTTTCTAAATTCTCCGGTGAGTTTACTTTAAAAAGCTGATGAGAACGTTTCAAAGTAAATAGCCCTGGTTTTAACCCTTCTATAATTTTATTTACCAATGATTCTGATAGTCTTTCAGGAAAAATAAAGTAACCTTCTTTTTCCAGTGCATCCTGAATTTGTTCTGAACTGCAGTTTTTAGTGATATTATTTTCCTGGCAGCTCAACTGTTTTTTAAAATCAATCTTTGGAAAGATTTTTCCTAAAATTGTAGAAAACTCCGCAGATTTTTTATAATCAAAAAAAGCTGCTTCAGTGTAAGTATTTTTATAATGATCTTTTTCAAAAAAAGACTTTGAAAGCTCGCACTGAAGTACTGCTAATAACTTTTGTTTATAAATATCATCTTTATCTGAAATTAAGGATAAGATATCTTCAACCTTTTCAGAATTCTCAGATAATAATTGTGCCAAAATAAGTTTAATTTGCTTGCTAAATTCCATACTATTATCTTTCTAATTTAATCCAAATCGATGCTTAGAGTTTATTATCGAATTAATGTTTTTGATATTTAAATACTCTTTCAATT